>JAEOSP010000316.1 GCA_016840305.1 Candidatus Hodarchaeota archaeon | reverse complement strand
TAAATGGAAATAATTTGGAGGAAGAAATGGATCCTCGGATAATTAAAACCGAAGGTGACTATGAAAAAGCTTTGATTGAGGTAAAAGCTTTAATTCTCAAAGATCCGGAACCTGGATCAAACGACGCAGATCGTTTGGATTTACTAACCATTCTAATCCAGAATTATGAGGGAAAAAAATTCACTTTTGATTTCCCTGATCCTATAACTGCAATTAAATTTAGAATGACTGAGCAAGGATTACAACAAAGAGACTTAATTCCGTATCTTGGCAGTAGAAGCAAAGTATCAGAAGTCTTATCTGGAAAAAGAGCTCTTACTATTGAAATGATAAGAGCGCTCAATAAAGGCCTAGGAATCCCTACAGAAGTTCTGATAAAAAATACCCCTATTCTAGAGAGTGATGAGATTGACTGGAATAAATTTCCTGTCGCAGAAATTTCTAAAAGAAAATGGATTAAAGCAACCCCTTATGAAATTAGAACAAATAAAGAAAAGCTTATAAAGGAATTTTTCAATCCGTTGGAAGATTTTTATCCTCAAGCGATATTGTGCCGAAGAACAATAGTGGAGAGAACAGGAAGATATATTGATAGATATGCGCTAGTTTTATGGATTGCTCGAATTCTGATAAAAGCAAAACAAATACCTATTAGCCATCATGTGTACAACTCAGTAAATGATGAATTTATTAAGCAGGTACTTCGTCTTAGTACAAAAGAAAATGGCCCGCTTGTTGCTCAGGAGGTTCTTGCCGAACATGGGATCGCTTTAGTAATTGAACCACATTTGCCGAAAACACATTTAGACGGCGCAGCTATGCTAGACAATAATGGAAAACCTGTTATTGGTCTAACGATCCGCTACGATAGAATTGATAATTTTTGGTTTAATTTAGTTCATGAATTAGTACACGTTTCAAGACACCTTAAGAACGATATAAATACAATTATTGATGATCTTGATTCTGGTCCTGGAAGTAATTCAATTGAACGCGAGGCAGATAGGATTACTCAAGAAATTATTATTCCAAGATCTTTGTGGACACGAAGTGATGCATATAGACAAAGAACTCCAGAAGCAGTAAGAGCTCTTGCGAAAAAACTTCAAATTAATCCAATTATTATCGCTGGACGAATTCGCCATGACGCGAAGAACTACCTTTTATTGAGCCAAATGGTTGGAAAAGGAGAAGTTAGAAAGTTTTTTCCAGATATTAAATGGCCGGGAGGAAAATAGATGTTCGATTACAGGCATTATGTTCCGATATTGAAAGCTAAGCAAGGAGAATTTTGGGCACTTCAGAATATTTCTGAGAGAATAAAGAATAAATTAACTCCATTTTTTGATATCCCAAGACAAGAAAGTTATGATCAAAAACCTCTTGAAAAATATTTAAGTAAAAAAGCCCTGGACCTGTCTAAATCAGCAGCTAATTTTGATTTTTCATTTGTAGATTTTTATGACTTACAATTAGATCTAAGAACTAACGATGGACAACATTATCTTGACTATTTTTTTTCCGAATTAAGTGGACATAATACTAATGCTATTCCTGTTCTTGGCTTAGATCGAGATCAAGATTATTTGGATTCAATTAATAAATTATTGAAGGAGGACATTAATAATGTTTGCATAAGATTGTTAGCTGATGATATAGCAACGCCTGGTCCAACTAACGAAGAAATCAAAAAAATATTGGATTTTTTTCAAATTAAATCCTGCGATGTGCATTTACTTTTAGATTATCGCGATATCAGTGATTTAAATATCTCAGAAAAAAAAGAAGATACAATTAATTTTCTGAAGCAACTGAATGAAATTAATGCCTGGTTGACATTAATTGTTAGCGCATCATCTTTCCCTGAGGATCTTTCAGGAATTGATAGGTATTCTGAACAACTTATTCCGCGACTTGAGTTTAAAATGTGGAAACAAATCTCAACAATGTATAAAAATAAACAGATAGAACGTCTTCCTACTTTTTCGGATTATTGTATTTGCCATCCTACTTTGTTGGATTATCATCCCGAGTATAATCCAAGTGCAAGTATTCGATATACCTTACAAGAAAATTGGTTAATTCTCAAACAAGCTGGTTTAAAAAGAAAAATTAAGGGAAGGCTCAAACGTGATTTTTCCCAGTTTCATTCTTTATCGAGAAGGCTTTGTTCAGATAGGAGATATTTTGGAGAGAACTACAGTCATGGTGATAAATATATATTTGAT
>JAEOSP010000315.1 GCA_016840305.1 Candidatus Hodarchaeota archaeon | reverse complement strand
CTAATTCGTTTTTTTTCTTAATATCCTCTTGAAAGTCTCTAATTCGGTCATGAAAGGAGGTTATGGATTGATCTGTAGATCTTTCAATGATTCGTAACCGATCGGATGTTATTTTATATAAAGAATAGCCTAAAATTCTGTCGAACAGTTCTTTTCTCTCTGATGGCCTTTCTGAGGCGATGGCTGCAATTTGGCCTTGGGGAATATAGACTACATTAGAAAAAACACGTTGCCCCAAACCTAGAATGTGTTCTATTTCCTCATTTACTGCTTTCGCTTTCTCTGCAATTCTTTTACCGTTTTTTTCCATGAGTAAAGCGGAAGAAACACTCTTTGTTGCTGATCGTTCTACTCTGAAATCTTTCTCGTCCACACTAAAATCTAGAGCGATTTCCATTTTAGGTGTGTCATGACGGATTAAACTTGAGATAGTTTTACCAGGCACGCATCCAAATAAGCTGTATGTAATAGCTTCAAAAATTGATGACTTTCCTGCTCCATTCTCTCCTAATATAACATTATGCCCAGAAGTGAAATCAAAGGAAGTTTTTTGGAAAGTCTTAAAGTTCATTAGATCTAGTTTTTCAAGCCGTAAAACCAAATTTATCCCTCCTCGGCAGATTTAACTACTAAATTCTTGGCAAACTGTGAATAACGCTTATCAAGGAGTGTTTCTTGATTAGAAATCTTCGTATTTTCTTCAACTATACGGATTGAATCTTCAATCAGGGAAATATACTCTTCTGTAAGCTTAGAAGGTAATTTATAATTATTAGTTATCAATCCTTCGTAAGCTTCCCGTTTTGTCAGAATTTTCTTAGTACCACCTTTTTTCTCAACTTCAAGAAATTTTGGAACGATTATTGTATGGAGAGCTTTCTTAGGTATATGCCTAAAATATTCAAGATTAATGAAAGGATGCTCTTTTCCCTTATAATCTCCTTGGAATACGAACCGAATAATTGCGTTTTCTTGGTCATTTTTTAGTAAAAAAGCCTCTGCTTCTTCTCTGATCTCTGCAACACTATTACTGCGAAATTTGTGAGTATATTCAATTTTTTTTCTGGTTGAAATGGGTACATACTCAACTTCTGACATCCAATGATCATCTACATAAACATTTCTTACATCATACAATCCTCTTTCAGGTTGTTTCCATTCTGAAACGCTAGTATGCTCTGTCGATCCAGGGCAATAAATCTGATAGTTTTTGTTTTCCCAACGTTCATGTAAGTGTCCTACTGCAACATAATCAAAGTTTCCTTTTTTTATTGTACCTAATTTTACATCTGTTACACCAGGCATTCCTTCTACGAAAGCATGAAGCATCAATAGCTTAAGTCCTTTGAATGATTCAAGTTCTGATGAATATTGATGGGTTAATTGCTGTAGAATCTTATCGGTCCGTTTTCCATAATAATTCACAGCGAGAATTTGAACGGATTTTTCGTCATCAAGTTCAATGTAGGCTAATTCATCTTGGATATATTGAATCCCAATATCTAAATCAGCTAAAAACTCTAGAATATCCCCTCCATAACGTCTTGCCCGAGAATATGAAACATCATGATTTCCTTGGGAAAGTATCATGGGGATTTCAGCTTCTTTTAGTTTTCCCAGAATCTTAACTGCCTGACGAAGTTCTGGGGCTTGAGGTTTGGCATTCTCAAATAAATCACCCGTCATAATCACAAAATCAGGTCTAAGGTTGATACAGCTATTAACTGAATATGAAAGTGCTCTGGCGAAATCATCAAATCTTTCTAAAAGTCCATACTGACGGTTCCCAAGATGAGAATCACTTAAATGGCAAAAATGGATGCTTTTTCGCTTCATAGGGGAATTTCACCATATTTTCAATCGATTTCAATATCAATTTTCCGTGGTGTTTCCTTTTCCGTCTTTGAAGCATATCTTGCACGAGAAGTCGCCCATGTCCTAAGATCCGCAATTTCATCCTTCATAAGTCTAGATAATGGAATGGTTTCATCGATCGCATTCATAATATCTATGGTTTCTACTTCACGATCATCAAAGAAAGCTTCAAACATGGCCTCTATAATAACCTGTTCTATTTCTGCACCTGAAAAACCAGTGGTTAATCCTATTAATGTTTTTAGATCGAATTTTTTAGGATCTCGCCCTCTTTTTTCAAAATGAATATTGAAAATCTCTGTTCTTTCAGAATCTGAAGGAAGATCTACAAAGAAGATTTCATCAAATCGTCCTTTCCTTAGTAATTCAGGAGGTAATTGACTTACATCATTCGCAGTTGCAATAACAAAAACTGGATCCTCTTTTTCCTGAAGCCAAGTGATAAATGTTCCAAATACTCGACTTGTCGTTCCTGCATCAGTTTGGCCACTCGATCGGATACCACTGAACCCCTTTTCAATCTCATCGATCCATAAAATAGCTGGACTCACAGATTCTGCGATTTTAATGGCTTTTCGCATGTTCTTCTCTGATTCCCCTACAATTCCACCGAATAATCGTCCTACATCTAACCGTAGTAATGGGAGTTTCCAGAGAGATGCTATGGCTTTTGCTGTAAGGCTTTTTCCACATCCTGCAATACCTATTAGCATTACTCCTTTGGGGGCAGGTAGACCATAATCCTTAGATTTTTCTGTGAATCCTTTACTTCTCTTAGTTAACCAATTCTTAAGGTTATCTAAGCCTCCTATTGAATCAAGTTTTTCAATTCGTTGGTAAAATTCTAATATTCCTGATTTCTTAATGATTTGCTCTTTTTCTCTAATAATAATATCAGGATTGAAAGATCTGGCCTTAACTAGACTTTTAGCAAATACATTCTCCGCTTCAACTAATGTTAATCCTAATGCAGACTTCAATACGAGCTCCTGCTGTTCTTCAGTAAGATTTACATCTACTTTCGGGTTTTCCCGCATGGGGTCAATGATACTCTGGAGGACATTGTTTAAGACTCCTAAATCGGGCAAATCCCACTCAATCACCGTAATTGTTTTCTCTAATTCAGTTGGAATATACAATACTGGCGAAACAATAACACAAGATTTTCTCAGTCTATCTAAAGGTTCTTTCAAATCTCTTAATCTTCTAATTATGACAGGATCCTTCATAAAAGGATGAAAATCCTTTAGTAAGAATACTGCAGGACGACTGTACTCAATAATATAATTTAATGCAGCATACGGATCAGTTGCTTCTGCATCAATAGCTTTTCCACTTATATCTTTGAATCCTTCCGTAGTACTCCAGATAATAAGTCGTTTTTCGCTTTCAGCAGTAATGTTGTTTAATGTGAGTGTAATGCGCGCTTCTTCCCATGATACAATGTATATAATCGAGTATCTTGCCCTAATAAGTGTAGCAACCTCTTCAGGTTGGCTTTCTATTAATTCTGTCATCAATTTCACCCTTTTTAACTATCGTGTTGTTTCGACACGATTTGTGGTCTTTACTTTGCTTTCGTAATATTCACGAGTATACTCTCTTTTCACTACTTCGCCTAATGCGTTATCTAGAAACTTTGTCGACTTGATACAATCTTTTCCTTTCAATCCTTTCACTTTATACGCAACATTCCCTTGTTTATCAATCGTAATCTCAATTTCTGTTTGCTGTATACTCATTATCGCCAACCTCGCTTAACTACAACTAATTGAATCTCTCCAGTTTCTGTTTCTCTTCTTGATTGTACACTATAACCTTTAGCTTTGACTGAACGAATTACTTTGTTTGTCGAGTATTCCTGTTGAACTTCTCCTAAGAATTCAAATTCAGAACGCCCAATTGCTCTTCTAGCTCCATACCAATCAGCAACCATCTGGTAGATATTTTCGGGGTCACGGTTGAATCCTACATCATATGGTTTCCCAGTTTTTACAACAACATCTCCGTGTGTTTTTCGTCCAGAATATCCGAGAACTGGAACATTCTCCCTAACAATATAATTTAGATTCAATAACGATTCAATTAAGCACTCACGATCTTTGATTTTGGTTTTTATAATTGTAAAATGTGACATACTCTCAATCACCTCTCAATATTGGGTTTTTAATTTCTAACGAATGCCCTAACTGTGGGGAGAAGCTATTTTTATTCTTTGGCCTCGCAGAGAAACCTGAAATCATTATTGCTCTAGAATGCAGTTTGCTGAAGGGGAAATAAATTTTCAATCTGAACTAGAGTTCTTATAAAGAAGAGAATATTGATGAAAGCCATTCATTTTGAGGTACCCATAAAGCAAGGACCAGTTCAAGTAGATTCCTCAAATATAGAGTTTACTTCTTACTAAGAAAATGGGTTAAAACTCACATGATATTTGAGTTTTATTCTGTTTAATATAAGAATTAGAAAGAAAAATTCTACATTCTCTTCAGTTTCGATGATTCAAGAGCGTAGAAAAACTTAAAAGATCTCTCATGAATTTAGAAAAGGTAACTATCAATCTTTAACTTTAGCAATTTTTCTTCCTTTTTGGGAGTGATATAATTATGAAAAAAAATATAATTCTTTTATTAATTATTTCTACAGTTGTATTAATACAAATCAATAATCAAATTGTTCCCACTTGTGCAGAGGATGATTTAAATAGTAATACAGGCGAGTATTTGTATGTAAAGCAAGCAACGCAAAAAATTACATATACTCCCCATCCAAATGGTTCAGTAAATATTACTAGCAACGCGGATTTTTCTAAATATAATTTCACTCTGGAAGGGGGCATCTATTATCTTAATGAAATTTCGATCGAAAATTCTACTATTGAACCGATCTATATTGAGAATACAAACGTTAGTTTCGAAATTTCTTCTTGTTTGTTGAATAATGTGGATCGGAGCCATGATGTTATTAGCCTAACCAATGTAACCAATGGTAAAATATTGAATTGTACCATTAAGAATGGAAAAGATGGAATTAAATTAAGCTCTAATTGCACTAATATTGTTATTGATGAGAATATCATCACAAACAACTCTAAAATGGGAATAGGACATTATAATTCATCATATAACGATATTACAAACAATGATATCAGTTATAGTGGTTGTAATTATACTAGTCCCGTCGGTATTGGTGCAAGTATTGAAGGAGTTTCTAGAGTCCAACAAACAGGTGGACAGGGTGTTTATCTAGACCCATCGAAATTCGTGATAGTCTCGGGGAATTCAATTCATCACAATAACTATGATGGAATTCATGTTGTAAACTCTACTCATATCACAATTAACGACAATTGTATTTACAATAATGGACCGAGTGAATGTCCAGTTTCTCCAACTATTAAGGGGCCAATATCCTATAAGATTCAACAGACTGGTGGACAGGGTGTTTATCTTGATCCATCTCATAATAATACAATCGATCATAACGTATTCTTGGAAAATTCGGAATACGGAGTTTATATTCTTGAGGGGGTGAATAACACAATCACCTTTAATGACTTTATTGACAATAATGGTGTCACTTCACAAGCCTGTGATAATAATACCGACCCTGTGTATGGCAATTTCTTTGATAATAACTATTGGTCTGACTATACTGAGCCTAGTCCTTATCTTATAGATGGTGTTGCGAATAACAATGATTCTAATCCAAGAACTGGAACCGACACTCTTACAAAAACTTGTACAACAACCGTACGTGGTTCTGCTGGATTCTCATTTAATGTAATAATGTTAGTGCTATTAACAGTTACATTGATTGTGAGGAAAAATCCGAGATTTCGTAGAAAGAAATAAGAGGGTTTTTTTTAACTTTTCAGAATATCTTTTTTTCCCTCTTTTTTTACATAAATTGAGAGCCAATAAAATTATAATCTGGATTGTTTGGATTAATTGAGGAATAAAAATTTGTCAAAAGACCCCCATATTCATTCACTTAACACCCAACGTACGTCAAGTAATGAGACATTAGATTCTTCCAAATTTAAAGATATACATAATTTAATATATTCTGGTCAATTCCAAGCAGCAGATCAACAGGTTAAAATGATTAGTTCACAGGGTTCTTTGACAATCAGAGATAGAATAGAAATCAAACTAATAGAAACAAAATTATTTGTAGAATCACAGGAATTCGAGAAATCACTTGAACTGATAGCTGAAGTTATCAATCTCGCAGAGTCAGAAAGTTACAAACTACTGGAAATTGATGCCAATATCTCATTAGCCAGGATTTATCTAGCCCAAAACAGTAATGAAGAAGCTCTTGCGATTTACGATAAAGCATACAAATCATTACAGACTTTTTTGTCTCTAGAAAACGAAGCGTATTTAATACGAAAAGCATTACTATTATGCATAAGAGGAGATATTTCTCGGAGAAATGGGGAGCTAGATAATGCTATTGAATCTCTTCAGCAAAGTATATTCATGTTTCAAACTTTAGGCCTCAATTATGAAATTGCATGTTCATTAAATTTATTAGGAACCGTATTTGGTCAGAAAGGAGAATTTGATAGAGCTCATAATAACTTAAACAAAAGTTTGGAAATATTTGTGACGTATGATAATAAGAAACAGATTTTAAAGACATTAAATAACATAGGAATGATTTTATGGCAGAAAGGGGATCTTGATGCAGCATTGGAGTATTATAAACGGGGACAAATTCTAGCAGATAAGCAAGAGAACAAACATGCAAATGCTGCTTTGTTACTGAATATGGGGCTAATTCACCGGGATAAAGGAAATTATTCATTTTCATTGGATTATTATCACAAAGCTTTAGAATTATTTAGTGAATTGAAGAGAAAAAATGAGATTGCAATCTGTCTTAATAATATAGGTAGCATTTTACTGATGAAAGGAGAACTGGATCAGGTTCATAGATATTTTGACCAGAGCTTAGCCATTAAAATTGAAGTGGACGATAAAGAAGGTATTGCTTTCTGTTACAACAATATTGGATATATTTTAGAAATGAAAGGAGATCTTGCAGGATCTACTGAGGAATACCGTAAAGGTCTTAAACTTTTCGAACAGATTGGGAACCATCTCAATATTTCACTATCTCTTTGGAACCTTATCCGTGTTTCAGTTTTAGCTGGTGTTCCTTCAGATTATGAGCAATATTTAGAGAAATTGAAGAAAATTCATGATACTGATTTGAATAAACAGATTAATCAGCGATATCGTTTTTCAAAAGCTTTGGTACTTAAAACGAGTGAAAGGGTTGCGAAAAAAGGTGAATCGCAACGGATCCTTGAACAACTAGCACAAGAACACATTAGCCTAGATCTCGGCGTTCAAGTCCTATTAAATCTTTGTGAATTACTCTTAGAAGAAATAAAATTAACTGGGAATGATGAAATAATAAAGGAAGTAATGTCTTATCTTGAAAAACTTCATGGGATTGCAGGGGAAGAAAATTCCTATCCTTGGCTTGTTCAAATATATTGGTTACAATCAAGATTAGCTATGTTAGAGCTAAATATAGAAAAAGCTCAGGATCTTCTTAGTCGCGCTGAAGAGTTAGCAAAATCAAAAGGATTAGATCATCTTGTTTCGCTTATTTCGAGAGAAAAATTCTCATTAACTGATCAATTAGGAAAATGGCAGAGATTCATCGATTATGAACCTCCCTTAAAGGATGTGGTTGAATTCGCTCAATTTGAAGATCTCCTCGAACGAGTTATCGAAAATAGGTTATATAACAAAGAAGAAGAGGTATTAGATTACGCTGCATCTGCAAAGGAGTTTGTGGATTATCTGGATAGGGAGGGCATCTAATAGATCATAACTCCTAGTAATCGCGATAACATTCTTCCCTTTCTTACTCTTTTTTGATCTAAACCTTACTAAAAACTATCTATCACAATTTTTCGCATCTTCACATTTTTAACCTCGTTTAAGGACACTTCTCCTATGGAATCGGTGCATTGCTGCGGTCTCGACTCAATGTTTAATCAGAAGTTAGCATTAAAGGAATTGCATTCTTATCAGAAGAACGGACCTAATAAAACGACAAGAATTTTACTAGATCAACTCGTTCCGATTGTGGAAGAAAATACCTCCCTACTTGATATTGGAGGAGGCATAGGTGCCATTTCTCATGAACTATCGCAAGTAGGACTCTCTCAACTTATTCATGTTGACGCGTCCAAGGCGTATTTGCACGTGGCTCAAGCAGAAGCAGAGAGATTAGGCTATGGTGATAAAACTGCTTTCTATTATGGCGATTTTGTTACTCTGGCCTCCCAAATTCCTCCCACTGATCTAGTTACTTTAGATAGGGTCCTTTGTTGTTACTCGGATATGCCTGCCTTGGTTACTCACAGTATTGAACGAGCTAAGAGTTACTATGGCATTATCTATCCGCGTGCTTCTTGGTGGGTCAAATTCGGTGCTTTTTGTTTAAATTTATTTCAACGTATCAAACGTAGCAGCTATCGTAGTTTTGTCCACGATCCGAAAGCCATTCACGCGATCATTCATTCTTACGGTTTTAAACGCGTTTATAAACAAATAAAGGGGATTTGGGTGGTAGAAATCTTCGAGAAAGTGTCCTCTTCCTCTCAAGGGCCGTAATTTCTATAGAATGTGAAGACCGTAGAATTGATTTCTACTTCTGTTCAGATCACTCACTTTAAATAATCCATTGATTATCTTATATTCAGAAAAACTCAATTACTGCTCAAGGGTGTTTAAATTGAAGTTAGAAACTACTCAAGACGTTTATCAGTTTCTTAATATGAATATTTCATCAAGTGCTTTAAATGTGGCCTTAGAACGGGGTATTTTTTGGTACCTGTCAACAGAGTCGCGTAATGAAAATGAAATTGCTACATTCATTAATATGCCTATCCATCGATGTCAGGCTTTACTCGAATTATTATCTAACCTCGGTCTGCTTAACAAGCATAATGATAAGTATCTTACCTCAACTGTTGCGCAACGAGCTATTCTCGACGCATACAGTGTTGATACTTGGGCATTTTTCGCCAAGATAGCACAAGATCATTATCCCCTCCTAAACAATTTAACTCTGAATATCTCCCTTCCTGATTCCCTTTGGAATAAACAAGAATTTTTTCCTCCTGATTGGTTTGATCAGCTGAAGATCAATCCTGAATATGCTAAAAAATTCACCTATGGATTGTATGAACTTCATCTTTCATTTGCTAAGAAATTTGCACAACTTTTTGACATGACAGGGGTTAACAGTATGATGGATATTGGTGGAGGATCTGGTGTGATGTCTTTGGAGTTGCTAAAACGTCATACCCATCTTACAGCAAGTGTAGTCGATATTGAAAATGTCTGCATTTATGGTAGAGAGATCGCAAGGAAAAGCTCGCTGGATCAAAGGATCGTTTATACAGTTCTTGATTTTATTAATGATGATTTACCGAAAGGATTTGATCTAATTTTACTATGCGATGCTGGTATTTTTCAGGTTGATTTTTTCACCAAATTACGAGAATCATTATCCCCTAATGGACGTTTGGCTATAATTACAAATATTGATGATGATAGTGCCTGGTTATCTTATCCAGGTAGCAAAGTTTCTCTATATAAATCAATGAAACGGTTTTTATCCTCTCTAGAATCTTCAGGTAAACCACAAGGACGATCGACAATAGAATCAGTGAAACTCTCTCTATTGAAGGCGGGATTTAATAAAATCGATCATGATATCTGGGATTCAGGTGAAGTGATTATCCAAGCATACAGCTAGATTCTTGGATAAGTTTGAGGGTTTTTATTATTTCTTTTTTGATATTGGCTGGAACTTAAGAAAAGATAGGGATTTCTTAAATTAGAAAGCGTGGAAACTAATATTCCTCTCGCATTCTCTAGCTTTATTTAGGGTCTAATCCAAAAATGCCCGGATTCATTATCTTATTCGGATCAAGCGCGTTTTTAATACTTTTAACCGTTTTCAATCCCTCATCTCCGATCTCAGCTAGATAATTAGTGAT
>JAEOSP010000314.1 GCA_016840305.1 Candidatus Hodarchaeota archaeon | reverse complement strand
TACTCTCTTCACTGAAACATTCAAACTTAGTCCATGTGTTCTGCTTAATGAATACATTAACTGAGGCAACACCCCAATTATCCTTTGCAACAACATCTATTTTCAGATAAGGTGAAAACCCTATGGAGACTTCTTTAAGATCAAGCGACACTATTTCTGGGAATGTATGGTCTTTTTCTATTTCTCCACTGGTAGGATCAATCGGTAACCGAGATTCACCTAATACACCAGGAGCACTTTTAACAATCCAATCATCATACATACTTGATAATTCGGCTGGAGTAACCAGTGATTGTCTGATATTAGAAGCAACAAGCCCATATTTCACTTTTGTTATACCAAGGTTGAGTTCAGGGAAGAAAAAAGTAATTCCTGTACTAGTAACTTCATACATTTCTGTTGGATGTTGAATTGTGCTTGGGTCAAGCTTAAAACCAGTAGGAACGTTATCTTCTAACATAATGAAGTTCAAAGTATCATTCCCGTTATCAACTTCGAGAGTAACAAAAACTAGCTCTCCTGATTTGATGAATCTTTCTTTAGAGAACGAACGAGTAAGCTCAATTCCGACAGGGGTAGAAGATTCCTCAACTATTTTCCGAACTTGGAAAAGATCGGAGGTTTTCTGATGGACAAAGAATGTTGGGAAGATTTCGTCGCTTTCATCAACAACTGTCAATTGGATAGGCCCATATCGTCTATTAATTAACCCAGGGGAGAGTAAAGTCTGAGTGCTATCAGAAAGTTGATATGAAATCTCAAACCCAGGTACGAAATAGACTCCAACTTGCAATGGGGCTGTGTAGCGGAAACTAACACTTGCTTCTTGAGTTAAAAGCTGAGTTATGAATGGAAGGTTGGGATTGGGATTTATATCGCCTTCAACTGGATTAACACTAAGGTTTCTAGCAAAAACAGTCGAAGAAAGTGGAGTCAATGTTATCGGGATACTGAATTCTGCATTCAAACTTGCTGTTATCTCTGATGTTACTTCTATTTTTGGTAGAGCACGTAGAATCTGTTTTCCATAGAAATAATAACTAACGTTACCTTCACCACTTTTTGTGAAACTTATTTCATTTTTTCCAGTCGTAATGTAATCTTCCATGTCTAAAAATACTACAGGTTCATCAGATCTAGACAAATTGTATTTCTTTAATTCTTCTCCATTTAAATTAATTGTAACTGTCACATCTTCATCAGAACTAAAACCTGCCTTACTTATAGTAATTAAACTACTTATCGCTGCTGAAGTATCGGCAGTGTTTCCCCAGCCATATCTTGACTGTTTTTGAAGTATCCACTGAATTGCTCCTCGAATAATTGGCATATGTGATGCTGGCTCGTGTAATACCAAAGCTTCCAACGCTAGTGATGTAATTTCAACATCTCCTCCCAGAGCACGCCAATAATAGGGAGAAGATGATGAATAATGCCAATAATTGCCATCCGAAGAAAGCTGAACCTCACTTACGAGATAGGATACCATTTGGGATTCAAATGAGGGGGAACCGAATGAAGAATCGTGAACCGCACCAAGATACAATCCTGCAGTATATGATGATCTTTTGGTATCATCATTCCATTCTGAGGTAATATAATCAATAGCATCATTTGCTGCTGCTATTACATCATCATTCTCCGTTGACCATAAGATTAGCGATCGAAGAGCAAAAGTAGTGAATGCTACCTTATCTATGCTTCTCCATGAATCAGGAGTCCAACTACCATCAATACTATTCTGTTTAGATAAGAGAGCACTGATAGCTGAATCAATAACTTTTGGTTCAACATAAATACCAATATCTCTTACTGCAGATAACCCAAATAATACCAATGATGTCATATAAACTCGTGATGAATCCCGAGACCACCAACCCCATCCACCATCAGGATGTTGTTGGCTATATAGACGAGAGAGACCTGTAGTTATCATATTTTCAAGGAGATCTCTTGTATCATTTGTTAATTGTCCCGTTTGATTTAAATAATCAAGAACCAGAGCATCTGGTATCAATCGTGAGATAGTTTGTTCAGTACAACCATAAGGATAACCAACTAATCTTTCCCAAGAACTAATGGCCGTTGACCCTAAACCTAAAGAGAGCTCCAAAAACTCTATTTGTTGAACTGAATCAAGATATCGTTCATAACTGAACGATGGATCAGAACTTATAAAGCTACTCTCCTTAAATTCGACCTCAATTCCATTAGGTACAATTTCTACAGGTTTCCGAAGTGCATCTGAATATATATTTCTATTACTAACCCTAGTCGAAGCAGATATTGTTACATTTAGGTAGCCCGTGTCTACAGCTAGACAAGCCCAGGCTATCGACCCAAGGAAGTCGCTTGGAAGACGCAGTTTTTGAGATTCATAACCCAATACAGTAATTCCACTTACAGTTTCAATTGAAACCTCTATATCTAATATTTCCCCTAAATAATTGTAAACAACTCCTTTAATGATAAAAACATCATCTTGAAGTACATAGGGATCCTTGATCATTTCCACAAAGAAAGGTAAAAATGTTTGAAACGTATATTTTTCTAACACACCGTTTCCAGAGGAAGTTGTAACGACGACTCGAACAGTCCATTCTCCTATGGTATCAGGAAGATCAAGAGTGATTGAAAGCGAGCCATCTTCCACGATTACAAGTGGTTTCCAATATGCATTTTCAGGAAGATTATCTCGAACCGCTTTTCCTTCTTCAGCTTCAGGTATGGACTCATCACTACTTTTAATGGAGGGGGTTTGCTCCATTGCATAAATATTAGCAGCGTCGTAAAAGACATCACCTTCTAAGCCTCCACGATAATACCCCCATCCGAATCCAATATCATAGAAATCATCATACCACCAGAACCACCAGTCAGACTGTCGATTCTTCCAAGAGGTTACTGTCCAAACTGAGGGCCAGTAATCTTGTTCAGTGAAATGTTCGTTTTCAGTTTCAGGATCAGGTTCAACTCCGAAAACTGAACTATCAATGAAAGATACAGCCAATACAGCTGATACTGGATTATGATTTGCATCATAAACTTGGATATCGACTTTAGCTGTTTCCCCTGGTTCATAAACATCCTTATCAGATGAAATTTCAACTATTAACGTTGAATCAATTTCAACGAATAACATCTGCTCTTGTATTTGGCCATTAGACAGAATTACAAAGCCATATATCCAAACTTTAGGAGCTAAATCGGAAATATCACTTTTAGTAATACTAAATGACGCTGAATTTTCTTTTGGAACATATAAAGTCGTCAAGATTCCTTTTTTGACGAACTGGACCATGACTGGAGCATTTGTTTCTCCTTCGACAATTCCTGTTATTGTCATACTATCGCTTATTGAGTACTTAGGTTTATCCAATGATAAAGTAAATCGTTGAGATGAGCCAACGGAAAAATACACTGTGTCGCTATATCTATAACGAGTATAGGAACCCCAGTCGTAAGTGAATTCTTTGCTTACGTAAATGTGAATGTCGTAATTACCAGTTGGAGAATAGGGAGAAAGTTTAAATGAAAATTCCTTCCCAGATTCAGGAACTTCACTTCTTATCTCTCCAATGAGTTCATAATCTGCATCAAAAATCCTAATTTTCACGTCGCCAGCAAGTAAGGTATCTGTAAGAATATTAAGCAATTTAAGATCAAGGTTAACTGTTTCTCCCACAGAATATGTTTCGGAATTAACTGATGCCTCTACTTTTGAAAGGTCAACTGTGAAATAGAAGGTGTCTGTTCCCTCACGGCCATCTTCAGTATCTAGTTCAACTACTCCTTTAAATCTGGTTGTAAAAGGTAGTACTTCTAATGGCACGGTAAACTGATACTGACCGTTACCACTTGCATCTGTTTGCGAATTATAAGTCTTAATGTAATAGTTACTTGTGGAAGAAAGCACCGCATACAGTTTAATCTTAACAGAAGCATCTGCCAATGGTTGCCAGTTCCACCAAGAGTAATGTCCTGAGGAATACTGATAAGCTCCAAAATGAACAGTTATATTCTCATCGGCTTTTGGAAACCATGGATTCACCCAAGAATAAACATATACACTATCTACGATTTGTAGAGATGAAGAGGCTGTAACTTCACGATTTACAGGATCAGTAACGGTTGCATTTATCGAAATAGCATATAAATCTGTTTCTTTTAAGGACTTTGGAAGTACATAAGAGAATTTCCACACTCCATTTTCGTCAGTAGTTCCTGTTAGTGTAGTAAGACCTCCTATTGATAAATCGATATGCGCTTGAGTGACTGGTTTACCAAAATAGTAAGTTGCTGTTACTACCCCAGACACGGTCTTACCTGGAGGAACGTACTCTTTATCCAGAGTGAGATCGACTTTATAGGCTGGTTTTTCATATTTATCAACACGAATATCCGTTGTAGAAATTACTTCATCTTTTTGAGTGACAATCTGATACATTCCTAATTCACTTTCTGAGTCTAAAGAGAAAGAATACGTTGCGACACCATATATATTAGTTTGTACGTCCTTTTGATAAATAATATGTTGAGAAGGAGTCAATATTTTCAAAGTAAAGGATGTTTGAGCAGGTTTTTTTGTGGCTTTCAAGTAATCATTTTCCCATAACAGAATACGAGCATTTACAGTTTCTTTGGGGGAGTAAATTGGCTTATCAATTGTTACAATAAATTCGTATGGGGAAAATTCTTGATAACCATCAATTGTCCAGTAATAACCTCCCTGCCATAAATCTCTCAATACATAGCTTGTTTCATCACCAATCGTAACAGATAGATTTACTAAGAAATTATAGTTATTGCTCAGATTTGCAGGGGGTGTGAATGTAATTTCTGCTATACCTTGTTCATCGGTGATTATAGGACCATCTTCAAGTAATTCTTCTGAATAAGAAGAATCATATGTATAGACTTCCCCTGTTAATGATACTGCCGCACCAGCTATTGGGGAAAAGTCAGATGTATTCAACACATAAGCCACTGAAGAGTGAGGTTGTCCTCTAACAAATTCACGTGAAACACGCCAGAAAATTCCAATTTCTGCGACATTAAATGAACGTGATTTATAAAAAGAATCAGATTCGGATCGTATAACAATTGAATAACGTCCGTTTTTTGTAAATGTATGCTCTCCCTCGTGCAGCCCCTTAGCATCCGTAGTAATAATTTTTCTACTTACAGTTCTCTGATTATAATCAACAGCTGTATAATAATAGTAATGATACCAACCCCAATATTCTCCCTCTATTATTTCAACAACCAATCTTTCTCCTGCTGCTGGTTCAAACCCTCTTGTCGCCTGTATTGCATATTTGAGAGGTTCTCCTTTTCGTACATTTTGTTTTTCAAGGTCAATTTGGATTATTAACCGCTGTTCCTCATCATCTACGGTTTTCATATTCACTTCAGGTGTCACATTATTAAAACTAATTGGACTAGGTGCAAAAGAGCTTATAGGAGGAGTGTTGAGTGTTTCTATAGGTCGAATTTCTGGTTCAAACTCAGAAAAGGCCGAATTAGTATTTAATTGATCATTAAGTACTGTTTCACTTTGTTCTAAGGCTCCTCTTATGGAGGTTACTTGAATTATGCCGATAAATAATACTGACAAAATAATTAAACTTGCTAGCTTGTTTTTCATAATTTTTCCCACAACAGATATATTTTTAGACGATTCTAATCTACAAGTGTTAAGTTACAGAGGATGATTATGATACCAAGCATTAGAACGGGACAATCCCAATGTGTTCCATAATTTAGAACTGATACACCCAATACTAAAAGAGAATATTTATCCTTCATCCACTAAATACAGGGAGGAGATATCTTTCTATTTTGATTGTGGGGTTTTTCAGAAAAATTCGGTTAAAGGAATGATAAATCGTCCTTTTAGAGCTTCTATTTCCTTTAATTCAATCCCAAATCTATTACTAGCCCCTAAAATTTCTTTAATATAGTGTGAACGATCGATTTGCTTGATTTTTTCTCTAAATACATCAGGATGATAAGCACGCAAAAATTGTGGTTGTTTTGATGATCCTTTAGCAATAATATATGGAAAACCGTCCCAGCGTTCCCATTCTAATTCTGGATCCTTACCTTCTGATTTACAATAATTGGTAAACGCTCCAACTGCTGGAGTACGTGTTTTATAATCCTGAGGAGATCGTTTAAGCGGACCTCGGATACTTAATTCATCTATTAATGTATCCACGGAACTTCTAAGAATGAATCGACATGTACGAACGACCATCAATCGTGCTTTTCTCATTCTATCATCAGTAAAATCCGTCAATAAGGTTTCAAGAAGTAAACGCTGTGTCTTTTTAGCTAAAGGTGACCAATCTGAGCGGACAGCCTCAAAACCCTTGATTATCACCTTACCAGAATATATAGACAAATAAGAATAAGCTTTCTTTCTACCTTTCTTCAATATAATCCTTAACGCAATATC
>JAEOSP010000313.1 GCA_016840305.1 Candidatus Hodarchaeota archaeon | reverse complement strand
TCGCTTCAGATTTTTTGCCATTTGTCATTGTAATAATAATCTCTGTAGCATTTGCAACTACATGTTCATTGGTAAGAATGTAACCATCGGCTGAGATTAGAAAACCTGATCCAAGAGAGCTAATTTGTTGTTGATAACGATAGTCTTTGAAAAGTTCCGGGAAGAATTCTCGCAACAGAGGATCCCTGGTTGAGAATGGGCTTGTTCTGCGATATTCTTGTACCTGTGTGACATTGATTCCAACAACAACAGGACTTAGTATTTTCACAGCTTGCGTGATGCTGTTTTGTCGTGAGGAATATATTTCCTGATTCACATTATCTATTGAAGAATTAGCGTATAGGTCATCTACCAAAAGAGAATCTTCAGCCACTGATGAGTTATCAGGTTTTGTTCCAAAATGAATATACAGGAACATTCCTGCTAAAATTCCAATACAAAATATAAAGACTGTACGAATAGTTTTTCTTGACATAATGATTGATCTTTACAGGCGATTTTTAACTTTTTCCCAATCTTTTAAAAAATTTTCAATCCCTTTATCCGTCAAAGGATGTTTTGAAAGTTGCTCGATAACTTTGAAAGGGATCGTTGCGATGTCAGCTCCCATCAGAGCGGCATCGAGAACATGCAAAGGATTCCGAACACTGGCGACAATAATTTCTGTTTGAATACTATAATTACGGAAGATCTGTACAATTTGTGAGATTGATTCCATCCCCGGAGTTGAAATATCATCAAGTCGTCCAACAAATGGACTGACAAAACTGGCTCCGGCCCTGGCTGCCAGTAAGGCCTGAATTGCTGAAAAGACCAGTGTAACATTTGTTCTGATACCGTCGGTATTAAGTGCTTTTACGGCCTTCAATCCTTCTGTGGTCATAGGTATTTTTACAACAATATTATCGTGGAGCTTTGCAACTTCAGTACCTTCTTTAATCATTCCTTCCCAATCCAGAGCAACAACTTCTGCACTGATGGGTCCATCAACGATTTCGCAGATTTGTTTCAAAATTTCTGTTGGATGCCCTTCTTCCCTCGAAATGAGGGTTGGATTTGTAGTGACGCCATCAAGCACACCAATACTGGCTGCTTCCTTAATTTCTTCAATATTTGCTGTATCGATGAAGAACTTCATATATTGCTCCCCTTTTATCTAAAGTTTTATCCCTATTTTAGTAATATACCTTTTCTAAAATCAGTCCGCGGGCAGGAGCCGACTGGCTGGCTGAAGATCGATTTTTCTTCTTTAATATATCATTTAAATCGGTGATATTAAGTTTAGTTCTGCCCACATCCACAAATGTCCCCACAAGCGCACGGACCATGCCGTGAAGATATCTGTCTGCCTGAATAATAAACACGAATAGAGCGTCCTTTCTAATCCATTTGGCCTTTTTTATGTGACAAAAATGATTATTCACTTCTGATTTTGTGCGGCAGAAACTGGTAAATTCATGTCGACCTTTAATAAATTTTGCTGCTCTATTCATTCTAGAAAGATCAAGGTTGTAGGTCAGATGCCATGAAAAATTACGCATTATTGCGCTCGGATGAGGAGCAATACAATAGTGATATTCTCGTAATTTTGCACTGTAGCGTGCATGAAATTTTGAATCTACCAGTGAAATATGTTTAATCCGAATATCTGTACTTAATATCCCATTCAGAGATCGCAGTAATTTACTGGAATCTGTCTGATATTCTATATCAAAATGGGCAACCTGTCCTCGTGCATGGACGCCCGTATCCGTACGACCGGCACCAACAATTCCAACATGATATGAAAAAATCTGCCTTAACGCATTTTCGATTTCGCCCTGGACTGTTAACAGACCATTCTGCATTTGCCAGCCTTTGTAGGCTGATCCGTCATATTCGATTAAAAGGCGAAACCGCATTATTATATAAAAGGTCTTAAAAATTAAGGCTTAACTTAAACATTCTTTAAACTTATTGCAAATCGATTTGGGTCTTTAAAAGCATCCTAACTTTAAATATATCCTTAACTTAGCGCTTTTCATAGTTTGATTTTGCTACAGTATCTGGTCAAGTTTTTCAATCAGAAGTATATCGTTAGTGGATAAATATTTCTTG
>JAEOSP010000312.1 GCA_016840305.1 Candidatus Hodarchaeota archaeon | reverse complement strand
TAGAGTGTTTAATTAACTTCGCTGTTTGTATGAGGGTTTCTTTGCAATATTTATAAAGTTATTTCTATGTGATAGTAAAAATATTTAAAATTAATGGTCAATCTTATTTCATGGATAAAAATATGTTGCAGGGTAGGGGAGAATTTGGATTTTTCCCTATAAGACTTGATACAAAAAATCCGTATAACTTTAAATTGGGTAAAAAAAGTTACCCTCTCGCTGGCGGTGCCACTTATATCCTACCTTTCCCCTTCATGGATAAAGAAGCATCGAAAGTCTGCATGTGTGAATTACAGGTCATTTCAGACCCGGTATTCTGGCCAAAAGATCTGAAAGAAGTGGGAATCAATGAAACTGACATTCGTGACAAAACATATTTTCAGTCCGTATTGGCCGGATTCGGCTACGATTCGGAATTCGTTGCCTATGCACTCGATACTGTCAAAAAAGATCATGACATAATACAAGACCTTAACGCAGTTAGTAATTTGGGGAAAGGATTTTGTGACTTGACGTTCAGCGAAGCTTTCCATCGTTGCACCAAAATTTATATTAAACGCATGGAAGACATGATTGGAAGAGAATTGTGATATTTATTTGTAATAACAACAGGCGAAAATTATGAAAAAATTAAAATTAGTGGGAGCGACAGTGGGATTGTTGGCTCTCAGTTATGCTACTGCATAGGGAATTAATTGGTGTAAACATGCTAGTGATCATGCTTTGTTTTTATCTTTCTATCGCGATTTTAAGGGAAAATATGAGGACTGTTTGAGAAAGAAGGATATTGACTGCGCCAATGAAAATAAGAAAAAAATGGACATTGCTTTTGAATATGCTAAAGAATCATATGAACTTTCCGCTAATCTAGACCCATTTGATTAATCTCTCCAGAACTGGGCATAAATCCCAGTTCATACACCCATCACTTCATGTCTATCGAAATGGTACTCATCGGCATTATCGACAAAGTCCGATCGTGACTTATCGTCTTTACTTAGATGTTTCACAATGAATGAAATCATTCTATAGTGTTTACTTGCGCTTTTGTGGTTTGCACTGTTTTCCAGTCCAGCTTTCACAAGTCCCCCCTTTACGTATAGTGAGGAGAGTTCTCTATCGACTCTTTCATTTTTTTCATAGGCGAGTTTAAGCCACATCTTTACTGCACGATAATTGACTTTTATATCGAAAATAGCACGGTCTCTGGTTTCACGCTGAACATTCATAGAATAAATTTTTTCTATATGGTACTTTGTCGTTTCAAACAGATCCCTGTAACATTCATGAAGTTCCTTGTATTTCATAATCGACTATAAATTTTGGATTTAAATACATAGATTGTCCTTAAAGTAGAAACCCAAAAATCGCTATACTGCGAGCCTCTATAGCCCCGTGCGGATTCGAACCGCAGTCACCGGGTTTCCTCTGTCATGGTGGAGTCGTCCACTCAAATCCTCAGATTCAGGTTGACACATCTTGTATGCGTCTTTCCCTTTTCTATCCAAGGCCCGGCATCCTTGGCCATTGCCCAAGCCTTTCCTTTTCGCTAAGGCGTTGCGTTCGGAAAGGGCTTTCTAGACTACGGGGCTATATATCAAAGTTGTGTGGTTAATTTATAATGAGGAGATGTTTTTATAATTTACACACCTTTGAGGAATCTGAGTCCATCCTGGGTTATGGTATAGCATGGAGCACCCACGGCCTCGATAAACTTCAGATAACCCCTTTCTGCCAATCTGTTCGCTACTGAGACTCCGTCGCTCATTCCCCTTTCATGAACTATCCTTCTGAGGTCATCTTTTCTTACGAGAAGACGCTCCCCAAATATTCCAAGAATCTGCATTTCGTTTTCTGAAAGCATAATAATATAATGGGCGCGCTACCTTTTATTTTTTGCGTGTTCAAAATGTATGATACGTACTTGCATGCGTCTTTTGAGATTCAATGTTTTGCAGTCGCTGTTGCGACGCTTATCCAAGAAAGCCCGCCTATGAGGATGAGTACGAAAGCCACGAAAAAGGCGAATGCGTAGGAAACAGGCGAGACTCCAACTGTCTGTTCTATGTGACCCAGGACCCATGCCCCAATGGTTATCAGAATTCCTCCGAAAATCCACGAAGAAATAAGCTTCAAGGTCATATTCAGATTCCCTTCAGCTGTTCCTTGAAATCCTCTGCCTTTCCATGCAATATCTTTATAGCTTTCTCCACTATGTAGATGGGTTCAAGACCAGATATGCTCTCAACACTGAAAACGAATTTTGTCTGGTCGCTTTTTAATTTCAGAGCACCGTTACTCACTTCCTCGCATATCATGCACTCATTGCACTCATAAGGATTCACCAGAACGAGTTTTCTGTTTTTCATACCTAAAACACTCTTTGGGCAGGAGTTCTCGATTTTTTTCAAATCTTTCACACTTGAAACCTCTACGCTCGGAAGGTAGTTGTAGGAAACGTTCGCAGCCTGGAATTTGGAATGTTTTATTCCCTTTCCGATGACCGCTATTAC
>JAEOSP010000311.1 GCA_016840305.1 Candidatus Hodarchaeota archaeon | reverse complement strand
GCTCTGATTCATTATTGATGCAGATAAAGCGTAAACCTGATGAATTACAATGGATGCCCATTCTCTCTATCGCTTTAACAACACTAATAATGGTTATTTGGAATCAAACTATTGAATTACTGTTAGTTTTAGGAGTATTGGGAGGATTAACCTTCGGATACTTACTAGTTTCGATGCAATCTAAGAAACAAACTCCCACTGAGTTGATTTTAGGTTCAGTATCAATGGGTTTGCTAGCTACTTGTGTTTATTTAGTTATTGTTGGTAATGTTGCAACTCAAACCTTCATTGAAATACTTGTGATTAATTGGGTGTTTATTGGTGTATCCATCATGCATGTTCAATATGTTGAAACCCTTCGCGACAAATTATCAATCAGAACTTTTCTGTATTCTTGGATACTGATTCTCGTAAGCCTTTATGTACCATTGAGCTTGCAAATTGTAGGATTGGTAATTTTGATACCTTTAGTTGAACCAACAGTTCTTGTACTTATGCAGGTATATCGAAAAGAGAAAATCAAGGAATCTAAACGGAACATCAAAATTATAGGTTTACTTTTAATGTTCAGGCTTTGGATGGTCGTGATTCTGTTGTTGGTATTTTACACCTTAATACTTCCTATCAGTCCTATTTGAGAAATTCCTAAAGAGCGGTATACATAAATAGGGAATAATTGAGCTTGACGATGTTCTGGTGATGATAAAATGAGCGTGTACTCTAGTAAAAGATTTTTGATTCCCTTTTTAATGGGATGTTTAGGCTTTCTGACAATTCTTCTATCGGAATACATTGTTTTTGATCAAGGAAGCAAAATTGTTCAAGTAACATGGCTTGCAAGCTTATTTATTGTATTTTCAACACTTATTATTAGGTTTTACTCGGTTGATGGAAGCCGAATGGATCAGATCATGAAAGAAACTAATCCATTGAAAAACATTGAGTTGAATCCTCAACGTTACTTAAATTGGATGGTCATATCAATGATTGTTGGATTTGCAGCAACTGTAACGATTGCTTTTGATTTCGTTTATGGAATGATTGTGTATTTAATGATGCAAGTATGTCTTGTAGTTTCTTTCTCAGGAATCATAACAATAAATCCTTTGAAATTTCGTGCCAATTCCAATCTCTTTCGTAAAGTCTTATTCTTCGTTATTTTCTGGATTATTCTCATTCCCGCGATATATTTCATTTTGGTTTTTAGCGGACCAGATTCCCTTATAGTAGTACCGTACGTAATTGCTATTGGTATAATGGCGTGTATATCATGGTTTGGATTGGTTTATGATTCACGATCTCGACTATTTCGCTGGTTGATAGTGGTGGCTACAGGATTATTTGTGTTTTCAGATTCTCTAATTGGAAATAGCAGATATGGGACCATTGAGATCAGTCTAAATTTCCTGATTGATATTACATATGTTCTCAATATTTTCCTGTTATCACATGCTATTTTGTTCCTGCAGGGTACTCAAGGTCTGACTCCGTTTAAGAATGAGTGAGCTGGATAATCTCCAGCTTTATATCATTCTCATGGGCTCATTAAAAATATCGAAGCGAGAATAATGTCCTGAATAGTCAAAATTCTGTCTCTCCTCAATCGCTTTCATAAAATCGATATCAGCATAAACGATACCTTCTTTTCTTACTAAGGGTTCATTCACAAAGTTCCCCTTTGGATCAGCTATTACAGTTCCTCCATTTTGCCAGAATTTTGACTCATTTTCCTCTAAATTCAAATATTTCTTGACGGGGAAATCCGTTTCCGGTACACTAATAAGATCTTTGGTACGTAACAAACCAGATACAGATATTACCCAATAACGCCCTTCTAAGGCAATAAATCTGGTAATATCTTTTGTTATACCGTCGCTACCAGGCCATACTGCAACATGAAGTAATTCATTTTGTCTATGAAGAGAAGCACGGGCATAAGGAATCCAGTTTTCCCAACAATTTAGGCCACCGATTTTATATCCTTGGAAATCAACAGTTTTTAGACCTATCCCGTCACCATCGGCCCAAACAAGTCTTTCTTCGTAGGTAGGTTTTATTTTCCTATGACGATTGATCAACATCCCCTCTTCATTTATTGTGATAAGTGTTGCATAAATAGAACCACTAGACTTTTCAGCAATACCTCCCATTAACATGATTTTCAGTTCTTGAGCTAGTTTTTTCATATCTGAAATTATCTCACTATTAGTTAAATCAATGGCTTCTCGCCAGTAAGAACTGTACGTCTTTTTCTGATCAGAATCGTTCCATTTTGCCCCACAAGTAGGAGAAGGCCAAAATGGGTACCCAGGTATTAAAGTTTCACCCCATGTTACTAATTGAGCATCATTATCATTAGCTTCTCTTATATTATGTGATAATTTTTCCCAAGTCTTTTGACTATTTAAAAACACTGGAGCGATTTGAATTCCCGCAATACGAACCATTGGTACTTCCTCAATTTGTATTCTTGTAAATACGTCTTCTGACCTGATCTCATATTAAATTTAAGATTTTATGTGTCAATATCACTCAATTTTTCATACCAGAATTTATCGATTCTTACTAGAATATGTTTGGATTTGATATTGTTCTAACATCTAGAACAGCCAAAACAACTGGAAAACTTTAAATGGCTCTTCTTAAGAGTAATAAAATGATCACATAAGGTAGAATTGTGGATTAAAAATCGTTCTTAAAAGAAGAAACCAAAAAAGAATAAAGATATTATTATTATCAAAAACATCTATCAAGAACGCTTAATTCATTTGATTGGTAAAAAGATTCATCTGAGAATTGTCGAAATCAGCAGAATTCCCAGTCCTATTTTCAGAAGGAATGAGGAAAAAAAGAAAATATAGTAATTTACAATTAGAACAGGAGAAAAAAGGGTAATTGATGAAACAGCAATATGGTAAATCTTATCTAGATTTCAAGAAAAAAATTCCACGGTACATCTAGGAGGTTATAAATCAGACCCCTTAGCATTTATAAAATTCTGTAATTTTACAAATAATTCTTCTAAAGTACCTGAATCATCAATAGGAAAATGATTTTCTTTATCATCAAGATCAGTTTTAATTATCTTAGCAGATTCATCATTGCCAGATTCAATCAGAAAAGTTTTTATCCCTAGCTGCCCAGCAACCATATCGTTAACTTTATCATTCCCTATCATTAGACATTCTGAAGGAGTTTTATCAATATTTTTCAATACCTCTTTATAATATTCCAAATACGGTTTGGCGTTATAATAATTATCTGCTGATGTAACTTCTAGCCAAGGAATTTCTGAGGTACTGATTCCACCCCACACAAGTCGTTTTTCTGTAGCAACCGAGGGAAAGAGTGGATTAGTAGCAGCAACAACATGAAAATGTTTAGAGGCTAATCGAATAAGCTCTTGAGCTTGAGGTGCAGGAGTAATAATATCTCTTAGAGAATCAAACTCATTTTCATAAAATTGGTTGAAACGAATGATAATTTCTTCATTAGATAAATTGACCTTAGGACCGAAATTAGCAGCAAATTTTTCAAGGTTTGTTAATCCTAGGGGTTCTTTTTGAAGCATCATATGAGTTGAATGTAGAAAAAGCTTCATAAATTGCTCATATGAAGGAATTTCTTCTGTAAAATAAGCATGAATATGTTTACCATATACAGGTATGAAAGCTTGCTCATCAAACATAATTAAGGTGTTATCCAAGTCGAACAATAATGTGGATATCTCAGTAAAGTCAATCATGGTTAGATAATACAAATAAAGATCAATTTTTTCTATCTATTGATTTGGAAACTCGCTTCTTATAGCAAATGGTTTATTAAGAAAGCTTGGATAAGCAAGTAATGTACGAGTAAAATAAGAAAAGGAAAAAAACGACATGACAAGTCCACAATCAAAAGTACCAAGAAGTAAAGCCAGTGTACTAAAATTCGTTGCAGAAGAAGTTAAAATTCACCCAAAAAACTCAGTGATGCTATCACCAGAAACAGGATTATTTCAAGGTGCATTTAAAAACCCCCAAATTCAACTAATCTCACCAACAAAGACGGTATTCACAGAACATATAGTAATTTCGGATCATATAGACCCTAAAAAGATTTGGGTATCGAGTGAGATGCTATCAGAACTCGATGCAGAGGATGGAGACATAATTCAAGTTTTACCATTAAGTAGAACCCCACCTGATTCATATTACTTAATAAGAAATCGTATGATGCATAAAAGAGCATTTAAACCTACAGAAATTGATCAAATCGTTAACGATATTGCTTATCATCGCCTTAATCAACTAGAAAAAGCTACATTTGTTCTTTCTACGATATTTGAACCATTAAATATGGATGAAATTGAGGAATTAACGAGATCTATGGCACAAACTGGAGAAATGATTGATTTTGGCCTTCATACAGTGTTTGATAAGCATAGTACAGGTGGTGTTCCAGGAAATAAAGTCACATTATTAATTGTTCCTATAATAGCTGCCTCAGGTTTATTGATTCCTAAAACTAGCAGTCGTGCAATAACATCACCCTCAGGAACTGCAGATACAATGGAAGCGCTTGGTTGTGAGGTTATATTCTCATCAGATGAACTTGTTGAAATTTCCAAAAAGACCAAAGGAATGATTGTCTGGGGTGGTGGTTTTAACTTAGCACCTGCAGATGATATTTTAATAAAGGATGTTGAGTTTCCATTAGGTGTAAACCCAACTAGTATGATGCTTGCAAGTATAATGTCGAAGAAAGTTGCTACAGGAATTCACTTCCTTGTGATGGATTTACCTACAGGACCAGGGACAAAAATTGAAGATATTGGTACAGCCCAAGCTTTAGGACGTGAATTTGCTGAATTGGGTAGACGATTAGGGATTCGTGTAGAAAGTGGAATAACTTTCGGTGCTTCTCCTGTAGGGCATACCGTTGGGTCTGGTCTAGAAGCAAGAGAAGCATTAGAGTCATTGATGGATCCTCCTGCTGCACCATCCAGTCTAATTGAGAAATCCTGCGAATTATCTGGGATACTCCTCGAAATGGCGGGGAAAGCACTACGTGGTCAAGGGCGTGAACTGGCGAGAGAAATCTTATTCAGTGGAAAAGCTGAAACAAAATTCAGAGAAATAATCGAAGCTCAGTCAGCAGATAAGGATATGAAGCCTGAAGATATAGAAATTGGTCAATATTCTGTAGAAATCCCTTCTCCTTCAAGTGGATGGATTGTACAAATTGATAATGCCAAAATAGCTGAAATTGCAAGAACTGCTGGATGTCCAAAGGATAAAGGAGCAGGAATTGTGTTTTTAAAGAAGAAAGATGCTGTTAAACATGGAGAATCTTTAATACGTATTCATTCCTCTTCTGAATCTCGTCTTTCTGCTGCTGAAGGCAAATTCGCCAAATTAAATCCTATCACGATTGAAGGTATGTTAATGGGTCGGGTATAGCTTCTTTTTTCTTACTGATAACGAATTATTAAATGTCGTATAACCAACGATATCTTCCTAATAAGCACATCTTTAGTGAAATTGTTCAATATGTACCTTCATTATTCGGTGAGTCTATTTTTACTAACGTGAAAACTATAGAGTATACATAAGGCACCAATAAAGTTGATTATCAGTGCCACAATAATTCCTGCGTTTATTTCGAAAATATCTATAAACAAACCAGTTATCGGAATTAACGGAAAACCTAATAACGCAACAATTGTAGGGATTAGAGAATAGAGTGCGTTTCTATGTTCAGAAGGAATTAATTCTAACATAACGCGTTGTCTCAATGTTTCACCTATATAAAATAGAGAACTCGTTAGAGTTAATTGAATGAAAAGAACACATAAAAATCCCACCAAATTGAAAGAGTTAGGCATTGGTAGAAAAGTTAATAGAATAAACAACGAAGGAAAGAAAAGAAAATTATGAATCAGCACAATATATGGATATACTTGATTACTAAACCTTTTAGTAATATTTGCGGTTAATATCCCAATGGGGATTCCTAATATTAAGATCAAAGACCGTAATAGACTTGCAAGACTATCTATACCAGTATAACCGAAATAAATCGGTTTTTGTAACAAATTAACCCAGATTGACCAAGTAGTGGTGCTGATAGCAAATCCAAGGACAAAGAATAATATTACTCGATCTGTTAAAAGACATTTAATTCCACCATTAATGAAAGCCAAGTAATTATTTTTTTTCTTCTTCATCAATAAGTTCTTACTGTCTTTTAATAATATGAATATTAGAAAACAGTTACCAAAATATAAAAATGCTTGTACAGAGAAAACTACTTCTCGTGTTATTAATGTAGCTAAAATTCCACCTAACATAACTCCAATAGCAGAAAATATCCGTCCTAGCGTGGTAATCCGAGCAAGACTAAACCCATAAATCTTTCTTTCAGGATCACTCTTACCAATACTTTGTTGATAATTATTATCAATCCACGCTGTCAGTGTTCCAGAAGCTTGTGCATTAGCAAGACCTAAAAAAACAGCAACGATCATCAAATGTACAATTGAATTTGCAAAAGATAATATTACATAAGCAGTTGCATAGAAGATGTTTGCAAAAATCAATAACCATCTCTGACCGATATAATCTCCTAAAGATCCACTAGGATAATCGGTGAACATTTGTACAATTAACATTAATGAAATCATGAAGCCAGCTTGAGTATAATCAGTTAGATCAATTACATATAAAATGAAAAACGTATTCGAAAGCAGTGCAATTGTAAGGCTGGAATAGGTTAATACCATATATTTATAGATTATACTTTGCGTATCTTCAGAAAGCGTTGAAATACCTAAGTAGTTGACTAAGAATGACATTGTTTTTTGAAATCGCAATTCCTAATAAAAATACTATTGTTTTGGTAAAAAATAAGACGATTTATTGGTACCCAAATTCCCCTATTTTGATTAAAGGCAAAATTTTCTTTTTAGATTTAACAGGTTAACTCTTCACCTCCTACTGTTGGAAGTATTAAATCTAAAAACGTATCGACTTTGATACAATGTTTTAAAAGGTTGGTTTAGATTTCAAATGTAAATTTTAAGCTCAATCTTTTCAAATTAATTCTAGAATTGATGAATAAGTATATCCTAATTTATTTTTATTGGGTTTAGAAATGACAGATTTTTCAATATGTACTAAAAAGGATCTTCCAGAAGTATTAGCCTTATTAAAAATTTTCTACCCATTAAAGGAGTAGAGGAATATCTATATGATTTTTTTATTTAGGCAAAGGAGAAAATGCTCTATGCAATAAACATCATATAAGAAAGGCTAAATTTGGAGAATATTCATCTATATCAGCTTAAGACCTGTTCTTAACTAGGTAAAGAGTTGAAAAAATGGAAATAATGGATGCAATGAAACAAGAGCTCCTTGATGAATTAACGTTGATGTTTCCAAACCAATTTAGCTATAAAATTGACAATGTGCAAAAATTTGCTGGAGCAGACACAGAGACTTTTGGATTTAGGTTTACTATAGACGAGAAAACCCTAAATCTGATATTACGTCTGTACAGAGGGATAACTGATAGGGCTGAAAGGGAATATGACACTGTACATTCTCTTCATGATGCAGGAATATCGGTTCCAAAAGCCTATTTCTGGAGGAAAAAACCCAAAACAGTTGATAGAAGCTATTTAATAATGGAAAAAAT
>JAEOSP010000310.1 GCA_016840305.1 Candidatus Hodarchaeota archaeon | reverse complement strand
TGCCATGATACAATCAATTATTACTTTTTTGCTATTCCACTTACTTCAAATAACACCGTGATATTTTCAGTTGTTCCTTTAGTCAATATTAAAAACAGTAGTGAACATCTCAAGTTAAAACAATCTACAAAGCACCGAAACTTTTCGGTTGAAATGTGCTTTTATCCTTATCCAAGAGGACCTCCGATGATTGCTTCACTTAGTTGACTATCGCTCCACGCAAGTGGAGGTCCCCTGATTTTTCTACTTTTATCTTGTTTCTTTTTCTCTTACTTATCTTTCATCCTGTAGACTCGAAAAAGATCCTATTGGATTTACACCATTGTTAAAGACTTATAAACTAAACAATCCATATAATTATTAGAATTATTGAAATCCAAAATTATTCTGTATAGGAGAAATTCATGGCAGTAACCTGTAAAAAATGTGGAAAAGTAAATGAAAATAAAAATGCGTATTGTATTGAATGTGGATACCAGCTTGAAGGGACAACTTCAGTTGAATTTCAAATAATTGAGAATTTAAAGGTAGATCTTTATGGGAGTATAGCGTGCCTTGCCGTTTTTGTTGCTTTCATGGTCTTAGTAACTGTTGCGATTATATCTGAATACGGTGCATTCGGATTTATTTCAATTCCAATTATTTGGCCGTTAACGATTGGTGGTCTGATATGGGCAAGTTGTTACATGAAAGGGCTCTCAATAAATAGACGATTTACGATTACTAAGGATTCTATTGAAGTTCTCGTACCGCATAAACCAGAATTCCGGATTAATTGGTCTGAATTTGATGCAATTGAGGTCACAAAACGAGAATCAATGACAGCAGTACCGACTCCAGATTTACTTATATTGGGACCTAAATTCGTGTATTTCACCTTGGTTTTTAGGGGACAAAATGCAATGCGAAGTTATGAATTCGAATCAGGAAAAGATTTCAAGGTGAGATCAAGAAAAAAAATCCTTTTTGCATTGGAAAAATCTGCAAAAGATAGAGGAAAAGGTTTTACTGGATATCGATGGAAGGATAAAAGAAGTGCAAAAAACGCGTCAAAAACTTAATCCCAACATAATTAGGATTTTTTCTTTTTTCTTTTATATATAACGAGGATGAAACCAATACAAAATGCAACAATTTTTGGTTTCTCTCATGAAAAAACAACACAAGCAAGCATTACTCATCGCAAGTATCATGGTGATTTTTATAGGGAGCTTCATTTTTGCTTCAGATCGAGCAGTGAGTAATGATTATCCAACTGAAACTGATTTTCAAGAAGAGCGTTTTTCATCGGTAGCAGATCACCAATTCATTGAGAAGATATTAGATGAGAAGATAGCTGACTATTCCACTAATGGATTTTTTCCTAGTTATTATCAACCAAGCATATCGGCTACCTATCAAGCGATTTATATCTTGGATGCAATTGGAAAATTATCACAAATAGATGAGGTTGGTATCGGGCAATATGTTTTAAGTCATTACAGTCCTATTAATTCAAGCTTTATTGATGATTCCGTGCTACGATATATGGATACCGATTTCAGTCAGCAATATTATCCCTTAAATACCATGCTTGAAATCACCTGCCAAGCAGTTTTGACTCTCAACATGATAGGGCAAATAAGTTCCATTGATGCTCAAACCATTATTAATTTTATCTGGAGCTGCTACCAACCAATGACTTCAGGATTCATTGGTCGCCCCTATAGTGCAAGTTTAGAGGAACGGTTTAAAATTGCGACGTTAGATAACACTTATTATGCGATTATTACCTTGGATCTTTTATCTTTCAATTGGGATCTTTATCCAACTGAAAAAAGCGATGTAATCACCTATATTTGTGATCTACAAGTCACAAATGGTGGATTTTTAAACGACGAGGATTTCCTTTTTGATTCCCTAAAAACGACCGAACCGGGATTACTTTCTGCTTTTTATGCCCTCAGATCATTAGCGGTGTTTGGAATGGAGCAAGCTATTGATATTTCTGACTTTCATGATTATTTGACATCCCTCTACAATACTGAAGGAAATTATTTTTCCATTTCCCAATTTCCTTATTACATCAATGAAACTAATAACATCGCTACTAGTATTGGCTTGGAGCTTTCAGATTTAACGGGATTTACCGGAATTGATCGAATTAAGGTCATTTCGTTCATCAGGAATGGCAGGAATTTTGTTGGGGGTTGGACT
>JAEOSP010000031.1 GCA_016840305.1 Candidatus Hodarchaeota archaeon | reverse complement strand
GAGAGGACGGGCTATTCTGATGCTCCTTATGAACCTCATTCGGAGCCAAATCATTCAAAGAACTGTGAGGTTTAATTCATTATAAACCATTTAACTTTAAGTAAGTATTATTGCAACTTACTGAGACTTGAGATGTGAATGGATAAGAAAATGATGCTTCTCATTGATTAATCGGACAAACTGGAAAAGGTAGCCGATCAAATTGGAATTATTTGATGAAAAACTTTGCCGATAAAGTATAATCTTTTTTTTTAATTCAGTTCAAATTAACCCATCTGGCTTACAAGAAGCTGTATGAGTGGACAATTTCTAATCAGGTGACCAATTTCCTATCTGGACACTAAAAAGCCTGTCTCCTAGAAATACAGAGTAGAAAGCACTCCAAATACCTGGAGGAGCTAAGTTTTTGTAATTTTTCAATCTGATCCTAATCTATGTTACATAGATTATAGTATTTGATACAAAAGCTGTAGACATTGACCATTCTTGTGAGTTAAATTTGAGAGTAACTATTATGAGATCAATTAACTGGATAAGACGTCAAAATTTTTAGTCAAAAAAATATGATTTTACTGGCTACCTTTTGGAAATTTATCGATTAAACTAAAAAGGCTCTCATTTTCAAATATCATATTTCAATCATTTCATTTCCATTTTAGTCTCAATTAACTATGAGAAGAATGTCTTATCAATAATCATATAGCTATGATTATTGATGGAGATACAAGTTCTATCAAATATGAATTTACATATTCATATTAGTTGTAAGTCAGTTTTTACAAGAGGTCCTCCTACCCATTATTTATAAGTATTTAATTGATGAATTATTATTAAGCATGATAGTAATGCTTACATATTTATATTCTCAATATGAGTAGTCATTAATTGTTAATAATTATGAAAAAGAAGGAAATTAAAAAACCTCCAAATCCAAAGTTTGATGAGTCCTTTGGTAAAATAACCCGGTTTCTGAAATCAAGGCCCACTAAGGATGATTTAAAAAGATTTATTGCTGAAAATCCAGAACATGTGGTACATGTTACTAAAAAGGATATGGAAAGAATAAACATGGATATTCAAAAATTCATAGAGTCAAATCCAGAAGAAGAAGAAAGGATAAAAATGGATCAGGAATTTGCACTTCGTGAATTTGAAAAACAGAAAGGAGCAATAACATGAATGGATGGCGTGACAATCTTATTGGTCCAGTTCAGCCTGCTGAACCACGATTATTTTTGAAGGACTATACTTCGACATTCATCAAAGTATATGGGATACATCTTGGTCATGTACAACGAAGATGGAGTGGAATGTGGATCGACCTAATTTATGATTTAGAATATATATATAATCTAAATAGTTATCCTCTAATACAGAAGATTAGCTTTGTCGACGATACTATCCTTGGAGATATTACCAAGCAGAGTTTAGTACACTTCAGAATTGGAGTCCTTGGAAACGGAGAACAAAAGAGAATTGAGTTCTACTTTACAAGTCTACCAAATTCCCCTCTGAAAGTCCAATTTTTTGTGGACGAGAATCTTGAAGATCAATATTACATTGATGATGTTGATGAAGAGATAGAGCATGATAACACCATCCTTGTAACTGGTGATGGCAGTACAATAAAGGATGTCTATCTACGACCAATAAATCCTGATGGGGGAGCGGGAGCGGATTACCCTGTTCTTTTATTTGATGGTGCACAAATAGTGGAGGATTAATCATGAGTAAGTTAACTGTAACCCCAATTAATACTTATACAGCTGATAATGAATCCTCTATTCATCTCGAGGTATATAATTGGTATTGTGGCAAACATTTTTACGGAAATCCTGGTTTTTATACAGTAAGAGTAGAACCTCTATATGGTGACTTTAATTGGTATCGAAGCCAATATATGCATCCTTGCGTAGAGGAAACTATCGAATCACTATATGAACAAAATCGGATTCTATTGGTGGCTCAAGATAATTATACAGGCAATACCAGCCTATTTGGTTATAAAAGTCAAAATATAGTACGATTATCTTCAATTATATCCAATATTGATGCTCACGTTAATGATCAGATTCTTGTCTCATTTGATGTTATGGCACTAAGGCGAACAGATGTCCAACTATTTGTAGGTGTTAGTCATGTTAATACCCTAGAGGTTTACAACAGGTCAAAGAAGATGATTGTTATCCCTGTTAGGAACAGCCGTAATTGGTTTTACTTAAGACCTGCTAAGAATGAAATATATCTATATGGCGTGGAGTATGAATTGATATGAGAAGTGTATCTAATTAAACTTCGATAATTCATTCAGAACATATCATATATTCGATGGTAGATAGAGATTTACAATTTGTAACTGAATTATACCCCAAATCACATCTAATTTATTCGCCATGGGTAGAATTTATTAGAGGAGAAGTTATGTCTAATTTTCAATAAGATACCATAAATCTTTCGTAGAAAACTACAACAACAATATCGTATAGAAATTAAAACTGCAGGTTCCTCTAAACTGGGTTTGCATCAATTATCATGAAATTAATTCAAATAATTACTATTTGACTGGCTACCTTTTTGGATTTTGCCGATTAAACAATAGAAGATATCATTTCCCTTTGCAATTCTCTATGCATTTTATGCAGTTTCAATAGTCTCATTTCTCAATTTATTAACCTTAAATCTAATAATCATGGTTGATCCAAATTTGTTTCACCTTGACTATGAAAGATTGATTGAGGTAATCGTCGTGATTTGTATCCTGTCAATCTTCGTAGAACGTGCTCTATCTATCCTTTTTGAAATGAAATTCTTTATTCAGTTGACAGAAGATACTGAGACAATAAAGAAGATCAAAAAAGAAAGGGGTGAAGAACTAAAACAGAATCGCAAGGAGAGAAAAGGACTAAAAGGATTAAAAGAAATAATCTCATTCGGTGTTTCTTTTTTGGCTGTTTGGCTTGTAAGTTTCGATGCACTTACCATAACCTTCGCTTCAAATGATACAGTAACTATTACAGGCATGTTAATTACTGCTGCAATCGTAGCCGGAGGAAGCAAAGGATCCTTGGCTTTATTTAGAGATGTTATGAAGGTGATGAGTGGTGAGGAAAAAGCGAGACAACAAGTCAAAAAACTTCAACAAACTAAATCATGAAAAGGATATTATTGCTCATATTCCTATTACTTCCATATTACTCTTTTAGCCAGTATTTGGAGGTACGAAGACCTGCAACCATTAAGGAAGATCCGGATCGAGATGCAATAATCTATGAACGAGTTACCAAAGGTGACTATCTTTCATTACTTGATGAGGGTAAACAGACAAATGGTTATTACAAAGTAAAATGTAAGACTACTGATCAGGTAGGTTGGATATATAGAACCCTTGTAAGAAGACATGAAGGTGTTTTACCGGTTGACCCTGATCTTTCAGATAACCAAATCGTAGATGTATTTGGAGAAGGACAAATTCCAAATGGATACTATGATGGTACTGAGAATCTAGATGGTGAAGCACTAAAGGCAGTTT
>JAEOSP010000030.1 GCA_016840305.1 Candidatus Hodarchaeota archaeon | reverse complement strand
TAGTAGCAAGGATAGAAGTTGAAAATTAAAAAAGATTTTCTCATTTTTTATGTTGATAATTAATTGAAGTTCTGCAAATCTTCTTTTGTATCGATATCTCGAATAATTCCTTTTTCTTCAAATGATAGATATTCGATATAATCACGATATTTTGTGGTTATTTCCTTTAATCCTCTTTGTTCTTCTGAAATTGATAAGACATCATGGTAAAGATCTGAACTTATTAAAATTGGATGTCCCTTTCTTTGATCACAGACAGGAATGATAATTTTTGGGTTATTCCTCCTATAATGATTGATGAGTGAATTGATGACATTTGTAGGTATAAATGGAATATCAGCAGGGGTAATAAGAACTGCATCAGAGTTAATAACAGATTTTAGACCCTTAATAATAGATGATGACATTCCACCGGTGCGAAACTCCTCATTTTCAACAAAATTCGTAGGTATGTTTGATGATCTTACTAGCTTGTCAGTATTTTTAATTACCTCAGATTTCTGATAACCTACGACTATTGTAATTGTATCTAATTTTGATTGAAGGAATGCACTCAGTAAATGATTCAATACTGATACTCCATTGATTTTATACAAAAGCTTATTTTCAGGGCGAAATCTTTTCGATTCTCCTGCTGCTAAAATTAATCCCGCTATCATCACTTCCTCTTTTTGGATAGTTATTGAAAAATATTTCTTGGTTGTTTGACAAAAACAAAAAAATATAAATTAAAACCTTCATCAAATACGAATAATTTGGCTGTATTCAGTCTCTACTGGAATTTGTACTGGAATCTTTTACTATGGTAACATTAATAGACATTTCTGACGAAGAAATGATTTAACCGCTCTATCATTACAACCCTTTTTTTCCTCCTTTGTATCCTTCCCTTCGAAGAACGTAGAGATCCTAGAGAAGACTTCGCCAAACCTCTTCTTAAATCATCTGTATTAACTATTGATGACTTAGAAATAGGTGGTTTCGTTGAAGGAACCATTACTAATGTTACAGATTTTGGTTGTTTTGTTGATATTGGAGTGAAAATTAATGGTCTTATTCACATCAGCGAAATGACAGAGAAATTTATTAAACACCCCCGAGAAGTAGAATTAAAGGTAGGAGATATTGTTAAAACCCGTATCAAGGAAATAGATGCCGTTAAACAGAGAATTTCACTTTCTTTGAGGAAGGAATCAGATAAAAAACCTCAAACAAGGCATAATCAACCTCAAACTCGGAGTAGTCCGTCTGAAAAACCTCCTAGAAAGAAGAAGCCTCAAACACTGGAAGATCAACAATTAGATTCTTTATTCAAAAATGGTAAGATTTCATTGTAAGCGTGAAGTCAAATGAGAAGCTTCAATTTTCTTTCATTCCCTCTTCTATTTAGCTCGTATTAGTAGAAACTGACAAAACAGAATGTTCGGGAGTTGCATTGGTGAAAGATATTTGTATGAAATTCCTTATTTGATTGTATTTAGCGTATTCGCTTTATTGTTTCTAATTATTGAATCCATAAAAAAAGAAGAACTCCAATAAGAAAATAATATCCTCAGAAAATTGTTTCCTTTTATTACAGTAATCAAAGCAGTACCTGCAGGCCTCTCAGTTCTATTTGTTCTTTTAAATAGTAATGAATCTATCTATATGTACGCTGTTTTGGGATTAGCCTTGCTATTCTGCATGTTTGGGGACATAGGTATGGAAAAAGGATTGATTTCTGGCCTACCTCTATTCTTAGTAGCTCAAGTCCTCTTTATAGCAACGTTTCTTGGTCAGTCTCTGAGCATAGGAGTGAACGGAGATTCTATCTTAATCACAGCCGTTGTTACACTAGTAATGATCATTTATGTATTATTCATCTTACGATATTTAGAATCATCAGAGAAAGGCTTAGGAGAATTTCGTATTCCTGTGATAATTTACTGTGCATTTTTGAGTGGTGTGTTCATATCCACAATATTACTTTGGATGAGTTCTGGTGTCATGGGGCTTGCACTGGTGGCTCTTGGTGGATCTCTCTTTGTAATCTCTGATTCAATTATAGCTATTCGGGAATTCCATCATCCAATTAAGAATGGTGTTTTAAAAGTAATGTCCACGTACCACGCAGCCATCTTCCTTCTGTCTCTGAGTACCTTATTCCAATTTACTTAAAAAATCTTACAAATGAATATATGAAGGCTCCGTTACTCTATTATTCTCTCTTCAGGGTTTCCAATCTAATTCGATTCTCATCGATTCCTGTTTCCATACCATCCCTAATCTCTTTTGGGTTTTTATCAATCGTGAAGGTAAATGAAGGTTTCCCTCTCGATTGTGGAAAATTGTCTCTCTTATGTCTACTCACAATTCCTAAACCAGTAGAGATGTTTAATCCGTAAGTAAATCCCCCTATAATACTCATTATTACAACCCCATACAATATTAATCCTAGCAATCCATTCCCGTAGATTAGGTCAAGGGTTCCGATTAATATGATTCCTGCGATTATGACCCTAATGGTAACGTTTGCAATTTTTCTTTTTTCTTTGTACCTCAATTTTTTTCCTTGCTTTTGATTTCTATATCTTTCATTATTTTTTTGGATTCTTCACATATATTAAATCTTTCTTTGTAGAACAATGCTTTCATCTGGACATATCTAGAAGGATATTATCTTATTGAACTCATACTCTCTCAAAGATTCGAAAAAATGAGGCTGGTACACTAACATGTAAAACGCCTGAGGATCAGAATTCTGTATTTTTGAGTGTAGAATGATTAAGCCATTTGTAATGTTTCGTGATATTTTCAAGTACTTAATAGAAACCCGAATGCTGTGTTTTAAAAGTAATGTCAGCCTACTATGCAGCTACATTCCTTCTATCTCTGAGTTTTCTAGTTCAGTTTG
>JAEOSP010000309.1 GCA_016840305.1 Candidatus Hodarchaeota archaeon | reverse complement strand
CCAGCTTTTTTAATCGTTTAGGCGCATTTTTTTGTTTAGATTTTGTTTTTGACATAGTTTTTCCATTCAAGAAGCATACTTACAGACAATTAACAATCGTTATATCGAACATAAAAACTTTTTTCGAAGTAGGTCGTCGAAATCAGACTGTATGGAAGCAATAATCTAATAAAGAAGCTAACTGTGCTGTATTTATATACTAGATATATTAAATTCTAGTTTAAGAAGGAAAGTCAGCTTTATGCATGATTTGGAAGCAGATTCGAGCGATGTGATAGAGGAATGTGTGCTATTGCTTCCATACACTCAAACAAGAAAAACTCTTTTCCTGAACAAGGAAATGCGGTTATTAGTTGAGTCAGCGGGTTATAAAGCTGTATTACAATATGAATTTCGATCAAAAATTCCATCTAAGCCATTTTCTAGTGCCTTACTTCGGGAAATTAAGTTTGCTTTGGAAGATATGGTTGATCCCCTGGTTATTGTGGGCATTCATTTATCCGCAAAACAGCATATCGATTTAGAAAACTTTCTAGAATGCATTGTGATTGATAAATTTGAATTAGTCCTTGAGATTTTTGCCCAAAGAGCGATGACAGAAGAAGCTAAGGTACAAATTAGAATCGCACAGCTGAAATATGAGAGTCCGAGGGAAAGATTACGACTTATGGATCAATTGAGCCTTGAAGGGGCGTGGCAAACCGAACGAATGGGTTTCGGAGGTCCTGGGGAAAATCCTTTACATACTTTCGATGCTGGTGTAAAAAAACGTGAAGCTCATTTACGAGGTAAGCTGGAAGCATTCAAGAAACAGCGTGTTGAGAATAGACTCTCCCGGAAAAGATATCACCATGATAGTGTCTATATCAGTATTGTTGGCTATACTTCAGCAGGTAAATCCACGTTATTAAATTCCTTAGTAGGAACAAGCTCAGCTAGCGTCAATCCACGATTATTTGAAACTCTAGATACGCGTATTCGAAGTTTCAAATTAGATGACTTAAAGATATTTGTTACTGATACAGTAGGATTCATTGAAGATTTACCTACCTTCCTAATTGACTCTTTTCGTTCTACATTGGAGGAAAGTGTTGCTTCGGATATAATACTGGTATTGGTAGATGGTAGTGAGTCACCTGAATTAATATTACAAAAACTTGAGGTTACACTTAATACGTTGAATGAGGTCACTCCGCAGAATAATCGTGTCTTGATAATTAATAAAATTGACACGTTGGAAGCAGGTGAAATTAAGAAAAGAGAAAATCTAATTCAAAATCAATATCCAGAGTATAAGTCAATATCCGTTTCAGCAATCGAAAATGTGCAACCAATTATCGATATGATTGCTGATTTCCGCCCAAAAAGAAGATTCTATTTAACTTATACGCCTGATTTTAACTTTCGTTCATTCTGTTATGAATTCACAAAGGTAGAAAGTGAGGAATTTGGAGATAATTGGACAATGACCTTCAGTATTCGTAAACCAACTTATGGTTTGGATTTCTTGACACAGAAAGCAAAGGCATTAAACGTTCAAATTGAACTGAAAGCAGCTGGTTGATTATTAGGTGTTCCACATAAAAATTAAATCTACTTTGTTGTTTTCTCTCTTCTTTATACTAACATTAATTATTTCTCCCCAAATAATTCAAGGAACAACCAACGAAATATATTGGAACCTCCAGGATGTTGGTATTCCTGAGGCTTGGGAATATACAACTGGTTCATCAGATATTATTGTAGCGATTATCGACTCTGGTGTTGACTTGACTCATCCTGATCTCATAAATGCCAGTTGGAAAAATCCTGGAGAAACTCCTTCAAACGGTTGGGATGATGATCAAAATGGGTATATTGATGATATCGTTGGATGGGATTTTTGTGGAGAAAATATCGTTGGTGATAATGATCCATCTCCACCTCCTTCAACACTAGCAAGTAAACATGGGACATTTATCGCGGGATTGATAGCTGGAGATAACGATAATGATCTTTTTGTTGGAGTGGCACCAAATATTAGAATTATGAACCTTCGCTTTCTTAGATCCGATCTGAGATTCTTTTCTACAGATTGGGATAATTTTGTTGATGCAATAGATTATGCAGTGGATAATGGTGCAAATATCATAAATCTTTCTATACAAGCAACTGGAACACCTCCAACGTCCGTTTATGAAGCAATTAAAAGGGCTTATGCTGCAGGAGTAATTGTTGTGAGTGTAACTGGGAATGACGAGGATCATGTGACATATCCTGGCAATTACAGTGAAGTGATAGCAGTTTCTGCGATTACCTCTAATCACCAAATCGCTGATTTTTCTTCCCAAGGTGAACAGAATGAGCTTTGTGCACCTGGAAAAGATGTCTATTCGATTTCAGGTTACAATCTGTCTATTGCTATGGGTTCTGGGACTTCTTACGCGACTCCTCTTGTATCAGGAGCGATTGCTTTATTATTAACCCTTAATTCATCACTTAATACTACTGAAATTAGAGATTTATTGCACGAATCATGTATTGATCTAGGAGAAGACGGAAAGGATCCTATATTTGGTTATGGACTGTTAAATATTCCTGCTTTATTATCCAGAGCTATTACAACTAATACAACCCCTTCACTTATAACATCAGCCACCTCTACCGAAATGGTAGAAAATTATATTGATGTTCCAGCGTTAGTTTTTTGTTATGCGATCCTAATAGTGGTAGCTGTTTTCACATTCTTTAGAGATTTTACAAAAAGAAAAAAAACCTGATTTGAGCTTGTATTAATTTGATTTACTGTACTTAACCTTCGTAATTAGATCGGCAACCTCGAAGAGATCTGAGTCTTTAGGAATAAGTTTTTTCTTAGCTCCCTTTGTTAAGGGGACTGATCCAATGTTTTCGCCTCTTAAGCAAACCATTTGACCAAAATTCTGATTCACGACTAATTTTGCTGCATGAACACCAAATCGAACTCCTAATATTCGATCAAAAGCACTAGGAGTTCCTGCTCGCATTGTATGGCCTAGAACAACACCTCTGATGTCATACTCAACGTCATATTTTTGGAAAAATTCTCGTAACTCTTCCTGCTTTCCTAATTCTTTACATAGTACTTTGGACATATTCAATTTTGACAATATGGGGTTCCCAAAGTCATCTTTTGGTAATTCCTCTATGTTTTGCTTTGAAATAGTAGCAAAATCGCGTTTAAAGGATTCTTCCGTCGGAGCGGCTCCTTCACTGCATGCGATAATATGGTATTTCTTTCCTGCTTTGACTCGTTCTTTAAGAACGTTAAGTATATCTTTTTGGAGATCAAATGGTTTCTCTGG
>JAEOSP010000029.1 GCA_016840305.1 Candidatus Hodarchaeota archaeon | reverse complement strand
TCGATATAGTGTTATTTCAGCATTATATACCAAATCCAGTATATGGAACCAATATCTCAATAGATTTAGTGGTTTTTCATAATGTATCTCATCTGGGCCTGAATAACTCTGATTTGGAATGGGTAGTGAATGAAACAGAAATACAAGAAGCATTCTCAGAGTTAGCGCCAAATTCAGAATTAAGAATAAGCATAACATTCGCGAACTGGACAGATTATCCAGAACTACAATTTTATTTTGATGATGCAGAGATAGATGCCCAAGGAGCCTACAACGGCGATCCTCCAATTCCTGATTATCATTATTACGATGGTTTTTTCTTATTCGAAGAACGTCTATGGAGAAGTTGGTTTGCGGGTAATTTCTTTGTTCCAGCAACGCTATCAGAAGTGAATGTTACAGGATACGCATTTATACTGGATAATGCAACACTAGCAGCTCCAGGTATATGGAGTGGAGGAGGAATATATACAGGATTGGGTGGACATGGCCATGTAATGCAATTATTGGAACTTGATAGAGTATTTTACCCAAATTACACAGTACCACGACAAGGATTTACAGAAGTTATCATTCATGAAGCAGGACATGCTGTTGGATTTCCTCATACTTTTGGAGATGATATATGTATTTCCGATTTCATTGGTGATGTAATGGGCTACTATCCAGGGTCAAGTCGATATAGTAAAGTGAGAATAGAAGCTTTTCAACGACAGGCAATGAATATTCGATCAGTCAACGTAACTAATAATTTAATCCTTCTAGCGAATAAAGATTTTAGTTCTATCTCACTAGAAAATATAACATATGTTCGTGAATATCAGGATCAGATCTTAGAGCTAAGGAGTAGCCACTCGTATGTAGCTGCTTGGGATGAAATCATAGAATTAGAAGAACTTCTAAGAGATCTTATTCCTGAAAGTGAAAATCCTATTAATATCCCATTTCTTGAAATAAATGCATTTACTGTCTCAGTTGGTATAATACTAGGATTTTTCGTTCTCTATGAAGGTGTACACCTCATTCGTCGAAGAGTCTGAAGGAGAAATTCTCTACACCAATTTTCTTTTATTCCTAAGGAGTGAAAATCCTAACTAGTTACAGGTTTATCATGATTAGATTTTTAAACATCTACTGCTAATTAAAGCATTAGTAGTTATCAAAGCTTAATAACGGGTTTTTTTTGCCTACTAAACGAAGAAACGAGCGTGGAGATTACGTTGATCCAAGGGATTATTCACGTCAAGCAGGAGATACAGGCGGTTGTTGTGGGGGTCAAAGTCGTATTATTATGAGGGATGCAGAAAGGAGAAAAGGAGAGAGCGCGAAAAGAAAGGAATACAACAGCATTAATAGAATCTTAATTCTTGATATTTGATTCATATTCATGCATCAGAAAATTGCTTATTCAAAATAATCTCTTAGTTTCTTCATCAATTATTTTTATTGGTGTATTAGAGTGAGGATTATTAATGCTTAATCCTTATATGAAAGAATTCGTCCTTCATTCATGATATTTTTCTAGTGTTTCACCTTTTTACAATTACCCAGAAAGTGAGATTTAAATTTACATACGCGATTGAATCTGCTGGTGAAGATATGTCACTTTCAAAGTTTAAAGATTATCTAACAAAATACAAAGTTAAAACCCCAGAAATTGAGCTAGCTATGAAATTCATGTCAGGATTTGAAGAATTCATTAATTCAAGAGGAAAAGGGATGGAAAAATGTAATTATGAAGATATGCAAGATTTTTCTTCATCCTTAGTACAGAAAAAGGAAAATTCGTTTGAGAACTACGTCGTACTCCTACGATATGGATATTTTACTAAGAATAATAACATAATCATAGCCATTATGGAAATTATTGATGGAAGTGAAGTAATTGCTAATATGTCAAAGAGATTAACAGAAGAATTTGGAGAGGAAGTACGGAATAAAGTATTTGGAGAAGTAAAAGTACCCCCATTAGGCTTAAGTCCTTCATTAAAACCCGAAATTACCAAAAAACTAGTGAAAAAGCTAATTGAGGAACTCGGAACATCACAATGCGAAGCATTCTTAGCAAATGGGTTACGTGATAAGTATATTGAATCATATAAAGCTCCACGTGAACGTTATCTTAGATCGAAAAATATAGATGAATTTCTCAAGATACAGAAGGAGGAATTTATTAAAAATTTAACCAAACACATGGAGGAAGAATCTCTTTTCTTTACGCAAGAGATAACTCCTGAAGTAATAGAATATATACGATCTCAGAAGGGGATGACAGAAGCAGGAATACGAGAGGGAGATAAGGTGTATATGACAAAAATACCTTATGATACGAAAAAATATTTAGCAGAGACAGATCCGAAAAAGAAGAAATATCACTATTGCCACTGTCCATGGATGAGAGAAGCACTGTTAAAAGAAGAAAAACCTGTAGATCCAATCTGGTGTAATTGTAGTGGAGGATATTACAAGAATTTTTGGGAAGCAGTCCTAGATCAACCAGTTAAGATAGAATTACTTGAATCGGTACTAAAGGGCGATGAGGTATGCAAATTTGTTCTTCATCTTCCGAGCATAATACTTCCCAACCAAAATTAATCACACTGATATTGGAGAGATTTGTGAAATAAAAGAGAAAATTAATTTTATACCAACCTTAACAGAAAATTTGACCTCTTTCTCGGATTCAAAGGCTGTGAGAAAGTGTTTTAAAATATTAAATTTAGAATAATAATATTTACCAAAATGCCTAGTAAAAAATGGATTTACGACCAAAATAACGTTTTGTCGATCAGATGTGAGATTCGCTCACAATCGGAAATTTTTGCTACCAATCAATTTTTTTAGTCTAAGACAATTAAAGAAGCTAAAGCTTTTTGAAAAAACATCTAGTCAATACCAGAGCCTAGAGGTCCACTCCAGCCCGCGCCTACGGTTGTTGAAACTAAGAACATTAGTATCATGAACAATAGTGGGAGCATTTTCAAAAATAAAACTTTTGCATCATCTTTATCTCTTATTCTAAGTTTTTTATCCATTTTTTTACACCTTTTCAATTTAAGTCGTCATTTTCATATATTTATCCGGAAATATTGTCTAGACGAGATTACGTATATTTTCTCTAGATATCCTTTTAAGTATATGGCTGACATACCATAATACAGAGATGAGCCAAAGAACACAGGAAAAGCGTAGAATTCCAGAAACCTTCGAAAGTGTCCGACAAAATTCGAAGCAACAAGTACACAAATATGTACTTGATATACTCGATATATGGTACGAAATTCACAAATTGACCGAGGAAGCTACGCTTGAAAATGCCCTCACAATAAGTCAGTCTATACTAGATTCACACATTATGCCGTTCTTTAATAAATATAAGAATGGGGGCAATTTACAACATCATCAGGGTTGGATTGATGCTTTTGCTTCAATTTACTTAAAATGGAATGAACGCGGGGGATTCTTATTCCCTCTAACCTTAGTATTATATGAAATAACTTATCATGACAAAAGCCTCCTGTTTGATATTCTTACACAACTCAGAACAGGATTAATTAAGGGAAATAGAGAAGAACTGCATGAAATAATCTTTCCAGTATTTACAAACTTCACAGTACCTTTAGATGATGTAGATATTGATTTACTTAAAGCACATCAGACATTGCAACCATTAAAATCATTGTTGTTCAAAAATCCAGAAAATAAGTCATTTGCTGAAGTTCTTGATGTTTCAAAACGAACCATTATTCGTCGTTTGAAGGTGATACGTCTATTACAGCTTGTTAGAACTTCACATTTTCTTGATATGGGAAAACTTGGTTATGAAACCCGACTACTTGTTCATTCAAACGAATTTCCGAAAAAGTTCCAGAAATATCTTTTATTTTCAAGTAATTTATTTGTAGGAAATTTCAGTATTGTGCAGATTCCTTCAACACAGTACGAGGTTCAGTCAGCTCTCCAAGAAAAGTTGGATATTTTAGTATCCAACAACTTAAGTCGCCGAGTTACCTCTTGGAATCTTTCTGGATTGAATCCAGGGGAAGACATGTGGAAAACTCCACCACCATTTTTCTTTGCACAGCCAAAAATCGGAATTAGTACTCCATCTACTGATGTTAATATGGCTCTAGATCCAACTTTTGAATCATTTCGTGAATTAACAAGAGCTGATTTTAAAATTCTTGATTTTATTGTCAGAGAAGGTAGCTTCAAAAATCTCAATAGTTTCAGTGCAAGTATTAAAGTAAATCGGTTAGAGATTTCTAATCGGTTGAAAGAGTATTCAGAGGTAGGCTTAACGACTAAAACACATCAATTTTTCAACATTGGCCTAGATTTATCCATATTCTTCTTTATATCTGATGTTGATAAAGAAATCCCTTGGCTTTCTCATCTCCTTACTTTTCCTAAAATTGATGTATTCACTCAGCAAGAAGAAAGCCCTAATACTTACTTTGGTTATTTAAAACTTCCTAATAAATGGATTAAGCCGTTTGTTCGTAAAATTGATCTTATTCGCAATGAATATGATGTTAAAATCTACTATAAGATTGCCAGTGCTGTTGATCACTTCAAATGGGGTATTTCTTTAGCCGATACTTATCATCATCGAGAATAATATCGTCTGATCCAGCTGAAACTTATTAATCACTGGGATGATCAACAAGACAACAGTCTGGGTACTCCTTCAATTGGTCAATAATTTAAATATTTATTGGACCTCTTTTCTTACCTCTCAATATTCCATTTACCATTTCAAGCGAAAAATCTCAGTTCCATTCTTCCTCAAAAATCACAAAGTGACTGGGGGTGGAGAGAAATGTCATTTTTGACGATCTTCTTACTTAATGAGAGGAGAGAATCATATAGTGTATTAGAAGTAACAGATCGCTAGAATTAAGCATTAATAAAAAAACGGATAAGTGAGTAATTATGACTTACGCAGGCATAACATCCTCAAGAACGGATAAAAAACGCGAAGAAAACGAGTTAAAAGACCTTAAAAGACTACTTGAGATGAAAAGAGAATTTTCGGAGGACCGTGTAAAGGAGACATGGAATTCTCTCAAAAAAATGCAAGAAGAATTAGAACTACCTTCGTTATATCCTATGAAACGTCATTATTATTATTACCTACGATTAGAAGAAATCAAAAACGTATTAGCTCTATTTTCAACTGATTTTCTGCAATTAAATCAGCTAAATGTCGAAATCAATGGCTTCTGTGAATTTTTAGAATTACCTGTAACTTCTTCAATATCAAAGGTCATCGGTCTGATTCGAAAGAAATCTTTGGAAGAATTAATGGCATTAGAAACTTGTACCGACTCCCTTTTACTTAAATTTCTCTTATTACAGCGATCGACTAAGAAAGTTAATTACGCTCTTGATGATAGACGTGTTTTAGTTCATGAACTAGATAGAAAACTCCTGGAAATTCTTCTATCATATGGTCCGTTAACTCGTTCAGAATTAGTTGAAGTAACAGGGGTTGCTAGGAGTTCAATTTATGATAGTTTACGTCGATTAGAATTTAAAGAACTGATAACTAAGTATTCTGATAGAAGAGGAAGTACGGGACGACCTATGACCCTCTTTGATGCATTGATCTAAGATTAGCTCTCCTCGAAAAACTGACAGATACAAATTAAGGTTAAAATTTATCCAAACGGTGGATAAGGAGCTGTCCTGCGAGATTAGAAATCCGACAAAACCTGTGTATCCCTTAATATCGTACACTATATCTGATTTTTTCCTTTACCCTTTCTAACAATAAGTACAAGAGGAATTAGACAGAATAATCCAGAAACATAACCAGTCGTAACCTTTGTGGTGGATGAAATGGCTTCTTCACTAAATAATAGCTTTGTTCCAACACATACCTCGCTGTACAATTCTGGGTATGTTGTATGCAGATAATTTCTGATTAAATCTCCACTGCAATGAAAAGGATAGATCTGAGAGAGTGATAAATTCAATAAGGAATCGATAAGATTCGATACTTCCTGTTCATTACTGTTAGCCTCGTGAAATCCTCCAAGAACGGCATAAGGAGTAGTATGTAAATCCTCAACAGCTTTAGCAACGATATTATTTACACCAGGATGGCTACAGCCTACTAATATTACCAGTCCAACGTCAGTCACATTTACTGCTAAAGCATGCTCATAAGGTGGTCCTGCAAGCTGACCAATAATAAAAAGACCATTACCAAGATTTGTAGTAGAATCAAGTTCATGTAGAACAAGTCCGAGAAATTCAATCGAAGCTTTCGTTCCTGAATTCATTCCTGAAGGTACATATACCTCAAGATTAGCTTTAATTTCACTGTTTGTATTATTATCAAAATAATCTAATCCATCCACGTGATCCGAGTGTTCATGGGAGACAATGATAAAATCAACGTCATCAATTGAAACACCCATTGCTTCTGCATTTGCCTCCAAATCATCCTTATCAGGCCCACTGTCAAAAAGAATTTTGTTAGAAGGAGTTTCCACTAGCATGCTAACTCCCCAAGGAGCGTTATAGGATCCACTTGGATTATTGTCAATTAATACAGTAATACTTACAGATTCAACTGAATCTACATTATTTTCCCCCTTGAAAGATGGAATTACTCCTTTAGAAAAGTTGGTAATTGTAAAAAGGGATAAAAAAATGAATATAATTAGTATAAAGGTACAATTTTTTACTTGTTTAGGTGAATGAGAATGGAACATCAATTTTTCCTTCAACAGATTAGTTAGAATAGTTTGAATAAAACTATTATTGATATAGGAAGATTTTAGCTCCATTTATTTTTGTTGATATAATAAATTCTTCGATCAGTGCAGTAGTATTTTACTCTCTTGCGTATTTGGTATTCTCGTGAGAAGAAGAAAGTGAAACTTGCTAGGTTGAACCCAATAGCTGGTGTGCTTCCTTTAATTGGTCAATAATTGGAATATTTTGTGGACACTTCTCCAAGCATTCTCCACATTCTATGCAGGCAGTCGCATCTTTCCCAGGAGACCATCTAACTTTTCCAATTTGTGAATAGAAAAGCTTTGCATCTTCTTCACGTCCATAAATTTGATATCGTATCATATAATTGAATATATTTTTGATACTAACCTCATTTGGGCATGGCATACAGTAGCCGCAGCCTGTACAAATATTATCAGATAAATCCTTGAATTTGTCTGCAATCTTCTGAATCCGTTCTTTTTCTTCTTCAGTTATTACGTTATAATCCTCTTTGGAGGTTAATGCTAAATTATCTTCCAACATCTCATCAGAACCCATACCAGAAAGGGCAACTGACACATTAGGGTTCGAAAGTACAAATTTGAGAGCTAAATCTACAAAAGTATCTTTCCCTTCTGATAACCAATCTTTCATAGATTCAGGTGGGCTTCCTGCTAATCGACCTCCTCCTACTGGTCCCATAATAGCCACACCCATTCCTTTCTCTGCAGCGTATGCTATCATCTCTTCATTCACTTGATCTACAATATTATATTGCACAAGCATTAGATCGAAGTGTCCTGTATTAATAATTTCTTTCAAGACTTCAGGTTTATCATGAAATGAGAAAGCAATATGTTTGATTTTTCCGGCTTTTTTAGCGGCCTGAGCTCTTTCTATTAAATTTAATTCCAGAATTTTTTCTTTGAAGACTTTTCCATTGATTCCATGAAATAAATAGAAATCTAAGTAGTCCACATCAAGTTTTTTCAATTGCTTATCGAGATAATCATCATAATGATCAGTTTCAGAGAATTCTGGCATCCCGACAGGTATTTTTGTAGCCAAAATAACCTTTTCTCTATACCCATCCTTCAAAGCAAAACCTAAGACAATTTCACTCTCGCCCTTATGGTATGGAAAAGCAGTATCCACGTAATTTATTCCAGCATCAATACCTTTTCGTATTAAAGCGATAGCTTTTTCCCTATCAATTTTAGGATCTCCCAGCTGTTCTGTAGGAAGACGCATACAGCCAAAACCCAGAGCAGAAACCTTTTTTCCTGTTTTACCTAATTTTCTGTATTGCATTTTAAAAAACAATCCCAAGAAGCAGTAAAGACAGATTTAAGAGTTGCTAATAAAAATCTGTTGTGTCAACTGTCCAGAAGATTAAAAAACATCTAAATCCTTCCCCGAGACAATCTCCACTGAATAAAATTTACGAACCTCTTTTAAAAGATTTGAGTCTGTTCTTCCCATAAAAAGTTGGTGATAAAGAACTAGAATCTTAGGATTGATTTCATTTGCGAGCTTTCCCAACTCGTAAGATGAGGTATGATAAGTAGAATGATAACGTATCCATTCTGCATTCCTATTCTTCAAACCAATCGCAGAATATACTTCATGAATCAATATATCACATTCCTTCGCGAATTTTATAAAATTAGGTGTTGGAGTTATGTCCCCCGATATTACGATTGTTTTTTCAGGAGTTATAAATTTGAACCCATAAGCAGGCCAAGAACCATGATTAACATGAATGGCCATTACTGAAAGGTCTTTATCCTCATAAACTACCCCTGGATTTATCTCTTTAACAATAACTTCATACC
>JAEOSP010000308.1 GCA_016840305.1 Candidatus Hodarchaeota archaeon | reverse complement strand
TTGGTGTAAGATAAGCATTGTCTTAACCTAATCATTCGCCCCCTTCTCAGTTTTATAACAAATTCAATGTTTTTAAGATAATCCTCTTTTGCATAATTCCTGATTTTCTTAGTGATGGCATCGTAAACCTTCCTTTCATTAAGGTTCATACGGATAATTTCAGGGTCTTGAAATACTTGTGGTTTTAATCTTAACTCTGATTTTCTAACCCTATAAAAGAGCGGCCCAATAGTTGGCTCTAAAATCATACTTGAAGTTTCATAATCTTTACTTTCTTCAAGTATTCGCAATCTGGCTTTATCCTCAGAGCTTATTGGATTATTGTGGGGCCAAAGGAAATCAAACAAATTATAAAGGTCTGTGTAACTTTTAGGTATAGGCGTTCCTGTTAATACACAACGATATTTTGAGTGATTCGCAATTTTTAGAACAGCATTAGCCCAATTTCCATTAATTTGTTTGATATAGTGTGCCTCATCAATAACAAGAAATACATCAACTTTTCTATTCTTTAGAAAAGTAATGACTTCATCTTGATCATTCAGTAAGGTTTGAAAAGTAGTCAGATAAAGTTCGGAAATCCCTTCTGATTTATAATATTCTGATTTTCTTTGCGACCTATTGCCACCAGCCAAAATGTTGTGATTCGGTTTTCTTCCCAAAACAGCTACAAACTCATCTTTCCAAGGGCCAAAACAAGCAGGTGGACCGACTACAAACAAAGTATTTACCTTGCCTTGTAACCTTAACTTTTCATAAACACTTAAAACAACAGTGGTTTTGCCACTACCGGGCACCGAAAAATTTGCACCATTGCCAATTAAGGAAAGATGATATGATGCTTTTAGCTGGTGGTCTTTGAGTTTTCTTTGAATGTTATCATTTAGAAATTTTAAATGTCCAGCAAAAGTTTCTTTGTCAAACACCCCATCTTTAAATTTTCTTCCAGTTTCTATTAATTCCTGAAATCTGTCTTCTTTTTCTATAATGTCGTCAATTAAATCTTTGCAGGAATCGGATAAGCTATATTCAACTTTCGATTTATCAAAATATCTGAGGACTTTTGGTAAAACACTATCAATATTCTCATCAAGCCATAAATAATCCTCCTCTGAATCCTTTGAAAATCCCCAATCATTCAGTTGACTTTTATGTCTTGGTTTGAGTTTGGAATCAATTTGCTTGATTAACAGCTTATCGTTTATAACTTCTATAATCATCTAGTCCTTCTTGTATTTGCTGGCTTATTTACCAAATTTTTCTTTTAGTTTCTTTTTATAATCCTTCTTAAAATGGTAAAATTCCGATTCTAAACCATCAGCAGTATTTTTCACTTTTTTTGCCAGTTCCATTGCTTTTGGAATATCCTCTAATTTAACCGCTTTTGGATCCATATTTTCGTGTTCAAGTTTTTTTAAAGCTGCTTCTAAAAGTGTAAGAGGTGTCTCTCTTTCTTTGTCAAAGTCATAAATACGTTTTGCTTTCTTTACATGACTAACAATTAAACCACCAGTAGATTTTTTAACACTCCATATATGGTCTTTTTTCCTTTCACTAATCTCATTTCCTTCCTCATCATAACATTCTTCCTCTGGCAATTCTAAATCAATATCTAGTAAATTAAATAATTCCTTTTTTGCTTCACTGTTTTTTATCCATTTAGGTAAATCTCTCATAATATTATGAACTTTTGGCATATCCGGAAATTCCCTTTTCCTTATTATTTTAAAGGCGATTTCCTCAACATCTCCTTTTTCATCCTCTTCAATACCCAAATCATTAATTCGTTTATAATCATCATCTAATTTTTTACGTATGTTATTGTAATAATCCAAAAATGCTTGCCATCTTCCTTCTTTATCTGAAATGCCTTTTGAAATAGTATCATATAATCCTGCTCTTCCTAATTGTTCTAAATATCTATCAATACAATTCAAAGGTTCTAAATATTCTTCTTGATACTTTATAACTTCCTTTTTAAACTCTTTCTCAGGTAGATTGATGTAGTTTGGGTCATCTCTTAATTGATCCTCTAATGACAAACCTAAACGAATCTTTCTTCTGATTGATAACGCTCTATCAAACTTATAATATTCTGCTTTACCTTCACTTTGTAGTTGATATCTATTTTCTATTTGTTCAATTTCAAGCATAGTAGGTGGTCCTCCAGGATCTTCTTTCCCTGGCAGAATAACTACTTTCATCCAATTAAATTTATCATCAACTTTTGATAATTCATCAAGTGCTAGCTTTCTCCTATTTCCATTAATTAAGAAACCATCACAGGTAATAATTGCTGGTTCTC
>JAEOSP010000307.1 GCA_016840305.1 Candidatus Hodarchaeota archaeon | reverse complement strand
GCTACATAGAACTACAAAAGTTTGCTGTTGATTCACCACTTACTCGTGAATTAAGAGATAATGTAATCAGAAGTGAAGTCTCTGATACTACCAAAAATGCTTCTAACAACTTTAAATCAAAATTAGTGAACAAAAAAGGGTTAATAGATAGTATAAATTATTTGCTAACAATAACCATTGTCAAAGTCGAACGAACACCTTTCGCTTGTCGAATCTGATTAATAACCATATCTTTTAGATTTTTCATTGTATCAGAGGAAACCTTCGCCACTAGGTCGTAAACACCATAAACCACGTACGCCTCATCGACTTTTAGTTACTCCTGTAGAAAACGGAGAACTCCTTCTTCTTCCCCTATCTCGGAATTGATCATTACGAATGCTGTCGGCCTACTCATGTATTTTCTATCCTTATTTTTCAATTCTAGAGTATTTTGTCTGTGCTAAATACTGATTATTTCATACACACACTCGTTACTAGATGTTATTATAAAATGTTTCCCCTTAATGCATCAAAATATTCTTTTTGGATAAAAGGTTAGAGTAACTTATCCTGTGTTAGAGTAACTTATCCTGTAAAAGCCTATAATAATAAAAAGCTATAATCGATGAGTTTGCTTGTTATTTCAGATCTTGCTAAATAGGCAACTAGTGAGTGGAAATTCAACTATTTTTATCCTCGGTATGATGGAGGCTTTAATTATGTCTGATCTTAGACAAAAACTTATGATACCAAAAGAAAATCTAAAAGAAATTAATGATTTCTTATTAAACCCTGAAAATCCGCTAATCAATGATCTAATTCAAGTTATTGATAAATATGGTGGGGTAGAAGAGATAAACAGCAAAGCTCGCGAAGCGAGTAAATATGAAAATTTAATAGCAAAACTCCAGATTAAGAAACCAGAGTACATCAAAGATTTAGATTGGTTAATAGAAGAAAGAGATAATCAATCCTTTATTAGTGTTCCTGAGTATCGTAAGAAGATACTTGGTGATCGAGCCTCGTCTATGGATTTTAATGATGATTTTGCTGTAACTCTTGAATTATCAGCTTGTCAATATTTCCCCTTCTTGATTGAAGAGGCAAATCTTGCTTTGAAGCAGGAAAATCTTATGCCAGGACGTATTATAAGAGTCCGAAAGATGAAAGAACAGGAAGAAGATGGCGATATTCTTGCCATGGCAGCTGCAATGCAAATTATCGGTTCAACGTACGTGGAAACTTTGGACACAAAAGGAACTGCTCCTGGTCCTGATGGTGCACCAGTGAATGTTCATCTTGGAGGACCTGATACAATAACAGGCTACTTTGGCGGTATTGGACAGCCGAATGACTTTGCTCTTAAATGGGTTGATGAATTTCTATATTATTACACCGAATATGGAGTAAAACAAGTGCTTAATATTAACCCAGGAACAGTTCTATTGGGATACTTCCTCCATAAATTAGGTGTAGATAATGAGTTCAAGATATCTGTGTATATGGGAAATGACAATCCATATGGCTGTCTGTGGACTTTGATGACCGCAAAACTATTCGCTCGCGAGGATGGGTCTTCTTCCTTAATTGGTTTTAACCTTGCCAATTCAGTCAATAATGAAACACTAGAAGTTACTGCAGAAATTAGAAAAGCTTTTAACTTCGAAGACGTTGTTAGATTTGAACATCATATCATTGAAACTTATAAATCCATTGTTCGACAACCATATAATCGACGTGACGAGCTTATTGAACTAACTCCTCTGGTAAAGAATATTTCAGCAAAACATGAAGGTGGAGATCCAGATATCGATAAAACACGTGAACATCCCTCAGATATCCTTGACTATTTCAGAGCAAAAGATGAAATTATACAATCTGGACACTGGGATTTCCTAAGACAAAACTATCGAGATCGCCACACAGCAGTTAATAATACAGCAAAAGCATTAACAGAAAATGGGCTAAGCTTCATTGCGGCACGCAAACTGCATCATCGTTAATAGAAATATTGAGGTACGCAATAATGTTGGATTTTGAAAGCTTAAGGACAGGTGCAGGAATTTTTGAGGTACTCTCAAAAGCTAAAGCCTTAGAAAGATCTGGGAAAACAATTCTCCATTTCGAAATTGGTCAACCTGATTTTCCTACCCCCCTCCATGTGAAAGAAGCTGCTAAGAAAGCAATAGATGATAATTTTACTGGATATGTAGCAGCAGAAGGTATTTTAGAGTTAAGAGAAGCCATCCAAGATGAAATTGAGAAAACTCGGGGTTTCCGACCGACTCTTAACCAAATCCTTGTACTCCCTGGAGCAAATCCAGGGATATATTATGCAATTAGATCAGTAATCACACATCTGACTGATGAAGTAATATTCTCGGATCCAAGTTTTCCGACGTATGGTGCAGTATTAAATTATTTAGGGTGTAAACAAAAGCCTATTCCATTGAAGGAAGAAAATAAGTTTCGATTAGATCCAGCTGACATTGAAGCAAACATTACTGATAAAACTAAGTTAATCCTGATAAATTCTCCCATGAATCCCACAGGTTCAGTGATGAAGAAAAGTGAGATCGAGTATGTAGCTGAACTTGCGGAAAAACATAATATTTCTGTGCTAACCGATGAGATATACTCCAAGATGGTATATGATCAAACTTTCCATTCACCTGCGTTTCTTGATAAAGCTGAAAATAGAACTATTATTTTAGATGGATTTGCTAAAGCGTATTCTATGACAGGCTGGCGTTTAGGATATGCAGTAGGACCGGAAAATATCATTGATCGTATGGGACTATTAATTTCAACCACTGTATCTTGTGTTTCCTCATTTACTCAAAAAGCTGGTGTAGAAGCTCTAGTTGGTCCTCAAACTGATTTACATAATAATATGAAAGCTTTTCGAGAACGTAGAGATGCAATTGTGAAAGGATTAAACGAAATTCCAGGCTTTTCCTGCTTAACACCTCAAGGGGCATTTTATGCTTTTCCAAATATAACTGAAACTGGAATGAGATCTAAACAAATTGCAGACTTTTTATTAACAGAAGCAGGAGTAGCCTGTCTTCCAGGGACAATTTTTGGACAGAATGGTGAAGGATACCTAAGATTTTCGTACGCAACAGATGTACAAATAATTAATAGAGCAATAGATCAAATTAAGGATGTTATGAATAATTATAATAAAAAAAAATAAATTTTCGATAATTTGAAGGTACTAATAATGAGTATTACAAAAATTGCATTTATAGGTTTTGGTGTAGTTGGATCAGGATTAGCTGAGCAGCTATTAGAGCTGAAAGATGAATTAAAAATAAATTATGGATTCGAGTATCAGGTAGTGGCTATATCTGATAAAATGAAGGGATCAGTGTATGATGAGAAGGGTCTTGACCTTCAAAAGGTTCTCGATCTTGTAAAAACAAAAGGAAAGATTGATGCTTATCCTACAGGAATAAAAGGCTGGGATAGCTTAAGAACTATAAAAGACACAAATGCTGATATGATTGTAGAAGTAAGTTGGACAGACATCAATACAGGTGAACCAGCAATAAGTCATCTCAAAGCAGCATTTAACAGTAAAAAACATGTTGTTATGACCAACAAGGGACCTATTGCGCTAGTTGCTAACGAAATGCAAGCATTAGCTAAGGAAAATAATGTCGAATTGCGATTTGAAGGTACTGTTCTTGCAGGTACACCCGCAATTAATCTTGGGACTTACAATCTTGCGGCATCCAAAATTTCAAAAATTCAAGGGATTGTAAATGGCACTACTAATTATATCTTAACTGAGATGGAAGTCAATGGATTAGGTTTTGATGAAGCATTAAAACAAGCTCAAGATTTGGGTTATGCTGAAGCAGACCCAACTGCTGATGTTGAAGGATATGATGCGCTGGGTAAAGTAGTAATTTTAAGTAATGTTCTTATGGGTGCCGATATAACAAAGGACCAAGTTCCTTGTCAAGGAATAACAAAGATAACTTCTCAAGATATAGAAGCCGCTAAAAAAGAAGGGAAAAGATGGAAACTTATCGCTTCAACCTCTATTGCAGAAGATGGATCTGTGGATGCGTATGTTAGACCTGAAAAAGTTCTCCTTAGTCATCCCTTAGCTGCAGTGAGTGGTCCGATAAATGCGCTCACTTTTACAACAAAATACCTTGGTGATATTACAATAGTTGGCCCTGGAGCAGGTAAGGAAGCAACAGGATACGCTCTATTGACGGATATTCTAGATATTCATCGAAAGTTAGCGAAATAAAGAAACTAGAAATTGTGAAGAATTATGGGTTATATGGGTAAGTATCTTGATGTGGATTTAACCACGAATAGGATCCAAGAAAAGAAACTTGATTACCAAGAAGCAAAGAAATGGATTGGTGGTAAAGGATTAGGTGCAAAAATACTTTACGACTCTATTAAATCTGAAATTGATCCTTTTAGTCCTGAAAATATCCTATTGTTAATGACAGGACCGTTGAGCGGCACATCTGTTCAAACATCGGGACGATGGTCAGTTGTAACCAAATCCCCTCATACAGGTATTTTTGTTGATAGTCATGTTGGGGGTAAATTTGGGCATAGACTTAAGCGTTCAGGTTTTGATTACATAATTTTGAAAGGAAGAGCAGCTAATCCTATATATCTTGAAGTTACATCTGAAAATGTCGAACTTCACTCTGCAGACGAGTATTGGGGTAAAGGAACATTTGAAACCGAATCACTCCTTAAGAAAAAACATGAAAATTGTGAAGTAAGTTCTATTGGCCCTGCAGGTGAGAATCTTGTCTCGTTTGCAAATATAGTTACTGATCGAACACATATTGCTGGTCGTGGAGGAACTGGAGCTGTAATGGGCTCAAAGTATCTAAAAGCAGTTGTTGTAAATGGAACTGAAAAGATCGAAGCAACAGATCCAGGCAAATTTAAACAATTAACCAGAGAATTTAGAAAGAAAGTACGAGTAAATCCTGGAGTGAAACATAGGCACGAAATTGGGACAGTTATGTGGGTTAAAATGTCCAATGACGCAGGATTCCTCCCCACTCGAAACTTCCATTCTGGAGTTTTTGAAGACGCAGATCAAATTTCAGGTGAACGTATGCGTGATGAATTCGTCATTGGACATACTGCGTGTTATGGTTGTAGCATTGCTTGTGGAAAGAAGACTAGTTATAAATCTGGGAAGTTTGCAGGTCTAGAAGTTGATGGTCCAGAATATGAAACTACTGCACTCCTAGGATCAAGTTGTGGTGTAAATGATTTAGGAGCAATAGCAAAAGCTAATGAGATATGTGATGATCTTGGAATGGATACTATCACTAGTGGTGGGACTATAGCATTTGCAATGGAGGCAACTGAAAAAGGATTGCTAAGGCAGAATGAAATTAATAATCTGACTTTCGGTAATGATGACGCTGTCCATGAATTATTACGTAAAATTGCTAGTAAAGAAGGAATAGGTGATTTCTTTGCAAACGGTTCATTGGCAGCTGCCAACAAACTCGGTCATAAAAGTAGTGATTATGCAATACAAGTGAAAGGTCTCGAACTAGCTGGTGTTGAGCCAAGAGGTTCGTGGGGAATGGCGTTAGCATATTCAACATCGGACAGAGGTGGCTGTCATCAAAGATGCTGGACTCCAGGAGCAGAACTATCAGGTACCTTGAAGCGATTCTCGTTCGAAGGTGTTCCACAATTTGTTAAGTCTACTCAAGATGAAAGAGCAGCGTGCTATTCCTTAGTACTATGTGATTTCCTTCCATTTGATGTTCCTGAAATGGTGGAAATGTTAAATGCTGCGACTGGCTTTGAATATACACCTGAAAATTACTTATTAACTGGAGAGCGTATTTGGAATCTTACTCGTTTGTTCAATGTGCGTGAAGGAATAACAGCAAGCGATGACGTACTCCCCAAACGTTTTTCGCAAGAACCAGCTCCTCTAGGCGATCCGAAAGGACTAGTAATTAAAGAAGAAGAGCTCGAAACTTCAAAAGCCGAATATTATTCTCTTCGTGGATGGGATTCAAAAGGAATTCCTACTTCAGAGAAAATAAATTCCCTAGGGATCTGAATTTTTCCCTAAGGTATATTGTATTAACTTTTAAATTTCCAGATTGTTCCTTCTGGTTTGTCTTCGAGCTGAATATCCAAAGTAATCAATGAACTCCGAATTTTATCAGCTAGTTCATACTGTTTCGCTTTACGTAAATCAGCCCGTAGTTCAATAAGCAATTCTACGAGAGCTGGTAGGGAAGAATCACCTGTTGTTGTTATAGTGTCCAACCGAATTCCTAATACACCCATCAGGGTGATAATTTTATCTTGAGCTTGCTTTAAAATCGTTTTTTCATTGTCTAAGGCGTTATTAACCTTTTTGATGAATTGCATAACTGCCTGGATAGCCCCCACAGTATTAAGATCTTCATCCATTGATTTGATAAATGCTTGTTCAACCTCAGTAATAGCAGCTTTGAGACCCGTTTTCTTTCCACCAGGCGCGTGTTCAAGCGCTGCAACGCTTGTTCGCAGACGATCTAGCAGAATTTGAGTTTGTTTAAGGACGTCTTGATTGAAATCGACAGCTTTGCGATAATGCCCATTTACTAAGAATAGTCGAACAGCCACAGGATCGGTTTTCTGGAGTAATTCACGCACAAGTATGTAGTTTCCTTTTGATTTTCCCATTCGTTCTCCATCCACGGTTAAAAACGCAGCGTGTAACCACATATTGCAGAACTTCTTTCCAGTACGTGCCTCTGACTGAGCAATTTCATTATCATGATGAAGATTGAGATGATCTATCCCACCTGCATGAATATCTAGAGTTTCTCCTAAGTATTTCTGAGACATTACGCTGCACTCAAGGTGCCATCCTGGATATCCAAGTCCCCATGGGGATGTCCACTTCATTAAATGTTCTGGAGGAGCGCGGATCCATAATGCAAAATCACGGGGATTTTTTTTATCAGGATTGGCAGAGATTCTAGCTTCTGCTGATTCCTCATCATAACGTGTTGGACTTAATTGGCCATAAGTTGGAAATTTAGTAGTATCAAAATAAATTGAACCATTGACTTCGTAAGCATATCCTTTATCCAGTAAATCCTTTATATGGTCAATTTGTTCTACAATATGTGCCGAGGCACGAGGATTGATATCTGCTCTTTGAATATTAAGTGGATCCATATCCTCATAGAATCGGCGGATATTAGTTTCTACTAAGACCATTGGTTCAATATTCTTGTCTTTTGCTGTTTTAATTATCTTATCTTCACCAGCGTCTGCATCATCTGTAAGGTGGCCAACATCTGTGAAGTTTTGAACCCAGAAGACATCATACCCTCGCCATCGTAAGTATCTGACCAGTACATCCCAGAATGAGTATGTTCGTGCGTTACCTATGTGTACATCAAGATAAATTGTCTGGCCACAGGAATAAAATCGAATTTTACCTTTCTCAATTGGTTTTAGATCTTCAATTTGCCTTGTAAGTGAATTATAGAGTTTCAGACTGATACACTCCTTCATAATCTCTGGAGCTTCCTAATCTACCAGAAGACTAGACCTGTAATAGACTAGAGACTTCTGGTAAAAAAAGATAGTTAACAACAACATTGTCCAGAAGCCTGATTTAGCATGATGTTCAGGGGGTTTTCGCCCTGAATGCTTTTGAATTTTTTCTTGTTGGTATATTGTTGATTTCTCAGCTTCATTCAAGTTTGACTACAATTTATCATTATTTTGAGTTTTTGGAGGGAAAATATTGAATGTTTTTTCAAATAGAGTCCATAATGTAACAAGAATAATTACAATCGTGTAAACCACTAAAAACCAATCTAGAATATTGAATATTAAGAAAACCCAAACAAAATATATATTTCCAAATGAAACTATCCTCGGTTCCTCGAGAATGACATTACCCCACACAGACATTAAGGCCATCCATCTCTCTAAACCATACATGAAAAAGAGGAGAAACCAGACGTGAAAAGGCCCAATAATTTCAGTTCCCAAAGTAAGCGTGAAATGGCCTGTAGAGTCTTGTATATGAAAACCAAGTGCTAAAAAGAAAAAAAATCCTTTTCCCTCTTCTAATACACTATCTAGAAATTCTCCAGTTTTCGAAGAACTATTACGCAATCTTGCAAGCATACCATCCATAGTATCAACATAGGAAGCAAACCAGTAACAGAATCCAACAAGGAAAAGAATAAATACATTGTTTTCAGCGATTACTAGCAACCAAGCACCAATTATAACCCAAGAAAAGCCGAACCAGGTTAATCTGTTTGGAGTGATAAAGCTATATGGATTAAGGCGTTTAACTACGGGTCTAGCTATTTTTCGAAAGAATTTAACTGTGATATCTTCTTTTTTATAATCGTGATCACTTCCTTTTTCTGAAAAAGCTTCTCCTCTGGCAAAAATTCGCTGTAATGACATTCATTTCATCTCGTTCTATATGAAAGGGTAGAATCAATGGCTCTTCAAATTTCTTACTTACTGACCATTCAGTAGAATTACAATAATAACTAATAATGAGAAACCTTTCTTTGGGATTATAACATCGTTTAATTCTTTAGGGATAATGGAATGATGACAGAAAAGGAATCTGCTAGTAATGAGCAACTTAGTGAGATCTCAGAAATAGAAGCAAATCTCTCTCCACCTCAACTGGTGACTGATTTTGATAAAGAACGTCGAGAGTTAGCTCTTTTGTACACAAGAGCCTTGCGCAAATTTGATTTTCGCCTAGCCATCATGTCCTTTATAGTTATGATTTTCATCGTTTTTTCAAAAGTTACTGTGATATTTGAGGATTATATCGTAAAATATGTATCTGAAAACCCATTCATTGTAGTGGGAATATTCTACATGCTCGTATTCCTATTTCTAAGCGTTATTGAGTTACCAATTGCTTATTACTCACTTACACGATTTTCAAGGAAATATGGTTTAACAAAATTATCTAATAAACAATGGTTCAAACGACGAATAAAGGGGGAAATATTCAGTCTTATTTTCGGATTAATTGTGTTTGAAGGTTTTTTTTGGTTTTTAAGAACTTTTCCCGATAGTTGGTGGGTTTGGGGTACCCTTGCTCTCATAATATTCTCCGTTATTCTAGGGAATTTAATTCCTATATTTATTTTACCACGTTTTTATAAATTCAGTCCATTGAATGAAACTCATCCTGAATTAGCCGAAGATCTTTTACAGTTGGCTGATCAAGCAGGTGTAAAGACTACAAAGGTTCTTAATTGGAAACTAGGTGAAATAGCTACAGTAGGAAACGCTGCCTTAATGGGTTTTGGTGCAACCCGACGAATTATAATAGCTGATACAATGCTTGAGAAGTATATTGATGAAGAAATAAAGTGGGTAGTATTACACGAAATTGCACACTTTAAATATCGTGATTTGTGGAGGCAAATACTAATCGGAACAGTTTCAACATTTCTTATGCTTTTTTTAACGCATCTGAGCTATCAACCTTTGGCTGCTATCTTTGGCTATTCTCTAGAAATAAGTACGGTTAGCGGAATCCCTGTTCTAGGAATTAGTTTTTGGCTAATCAATTCAGTGTTACTTAATGTTCCTTCTTTGTGGTATTCACGAAAACGTGAAAAAGCGGCTGATCTATTTGCTTCTTCTTATATTAAGGATTCTACTGTTGTCAACAGCTTGATGATGAAGATGGCTGATCAAAATCTTGCAGATATTAATCCTCCTTGGTGGGAGAAGCTTTTATTCATGTCTCATCCGCCTATCAAGGAAAGACTTAGAAATTCTGAATGAAGAGAAAAGCGATTTTCATAATGAATGAGATATTATTCTCGAATACAAATCTCTCTTATGATGAAAGTCCTCATTTCTAACGTTACATGTCCAACGTGCGGCAATCGATCAGAGGTTCAGATGCCAGAAAATCAGTGTGTGTTGTTTTACACCTGTTCTAACTGTCAGTTTATTCTTCGCCCCCAAAATGAGGATTGTTGTGTATTCTGATCTTATGAGAACGTGAAATGTCTACAAATGCTATGTTAGGCGATTTTAGCTTCTTAGCTTAGCAAGTTCATGATTTGGACAATATTAGCTTCTTCCAGATTTCTGAAGAGCCTATTTACAAACCATATAGTAAGGATGAGAAATGGAGGAGATATTAATCCACCAAGTATAATTGTCTCTTGCCAAAAATCTAATCCACTAAAAGTCATTATTGAAAATATCATTATGTCGACAATAGCTCCACCAAATAACATTGTGGAGGCAAAGATTAAGGTTGAAAGAAATCGGCGATCAGCCTCTTTTTGAAGTTCTTCACTCTTCATCAAGATGAAAGAATTCTGGACTATCTTAATTGTAAGTAGAGAGATTAAAATTAAGGAAATACTATAAGAAATAACTAGCAAACTCCAAAACCACTGATCTGAATCAGGAGTTAACCCAAGGAGCGCTAATGAAGTACCGAAACTAATTCCAAAGAAAAACGGAATGTATTTCTCCCAGAGATTTTTTCGATTTGCAAATAAAGTTAGATAAAAAAGACTTAGTTCTAAACACAAGATTGAAAGTACAACAGGTACCACCTTAATCATGATTAATTCTACAAAAATGGTGTCATTCCAAGTTATGAAGATATCTATGGTTATAAAGTACGCAACCATCCCTAGAGATAGTGTTCCTAAATGAAAAAGTGATTCTTCACGGAATAAAAACCACAATTTTATGAATTTAATACCCGTGTAAAGTGATAATACCCCAAAAGCTATTACTGTCGTTGCTGTAATCAATCGTAGTAATTCGAACATTATTAAAGCTCCTTTACCTCTTTTGAAAGATTTTCGGCATAATCTCGAACCCATTCATGCATTTTCTCTTGGAGAACATACGAACAGAGAACTGATGGTCGCAGTTTGGTAATTTCTGAAAGATGATCAATTTCATGTAAAGTTTTAAGGGGTAGGCGTATTGTAATAGTAGATGTTTTCAAGATTGAGTCACTCTGAAAAGTTAATATATCACTCAGTATACATTGTGCACCAGAACTTATTAATTAAAAAACTACTTTATTCTTTGTCCTATACAGAGTTCCTCTAATCAGATACACACTAGATTATCAAAAGTTGCTAAAACGGTGGTAAAGGATGAATTTTCGAATTTCAAAATGGATAACGATCACTGCGTTGGTTCTTTATTTCATATGGGTATCAATATTATTTAAACCTCTTATGATATATGATCCAGTACTACAAGATGATTCACAAGTAGTTACATCATCCCTCATCAATTATGACATTTCTAGCGCTAGTTCTAGAACACCGATAGAATCAACAATTCTTCCGAAGACCAACATGACTGTGAGTCAGTATATTTCTGGACAAGGGAATGTCAATACGCTTGATTTATGGCTTCTTTCTCTAAATGCTTCTCATTGGTTTACACGTGCTGACTATCAGAATACTAGTAGCATTGAATCACCTTTTGAGTCTATAATTAGTAGAGAAAGTATAAATCATTTTTATAGCTCTTTTAACTACTGGGATTGGGATGGAGAACCAAGCAGTAAGTTTGATTTTTGGATAGACCCAACCAATTTCTCTAAGGATTATACATATCTCATCTCTATCCCTAGCTTCGGAAATCGAAATATTACTGTACTAAATCTAGAAAATATCACCATGAATGGTGTGGGTACTTTTGAAGCATGGAAAATCAGTATTGATTTACCGGGATTTCCGAACTTTTCTTATTATGAGAAGAACACAGGAATGTTTTTGAGTTCTTATCTCTTCTTTGTAAGCGACATTTGGTATAACTTAACAAGTGTAGAGATAGCTTCCACGCCTGATGGGTATAATGGTCCATTTTTAAGTAGTGTATCTCCTTCTAATGAATCAAAATTATCATTAGGCTCCTTAATTTCCTTAGAACTTACTTCTCCTTATGGAATAGATGTAATATATTATAGTTGGGATTATCAAACGAATTCATCCTCCCGTCTGTTCATAGAAACAACAATACCTGTTGCAGAGGGTTGGCATAATCTATCGATAGTCGCTTATGATAATGTAGGGTATTATACATCTTTTTTACTTAAATACCAAACTGATAATACTCTACCTGGAATCATTTTGAATTCACCAAGAAATAATAGCCGTATTCGAGGAATAAGTCAGATAGAATTTACAGTGGTTTCTGGAAGCGGTGTAATGACCTTTAATTGGGATAATAATCCTAGTAATGAAAGTACCACAATCATTTCAGAGCAAGCTTTTCTATCAGTCCCCAGCCCTTTATCAGAAATTACTCATAGTCTCTCTGTTTATGTAAATAGTAGTGCTGGTGTCTGGACGAGTTCTAAATACATTTTCTCGGTAGATAATACTTTGCCATCTATAACCCTAAATAACTTTGAAAATTATACTATTCAAAAAGGAGCATTCAACATAAAGTTTAATGTATCTGAAGACGTTAATGTTACTTATTCATTGAATGATGGTGATAAGGTTAGTTTATTACTAGAAGAACACCAGAATCATTCAATTCCGTATAATACACTGACTAATGGAACATATAATTTACATATAGAAATAAGAGATGAAGCAGGAAACATTAACTCTCTTAACCTGACTTTTTATATATATACAAGTGATTTTGCTTGGAATTGGGATCTAATAGCTGATGAACCTCGTTCTTTAGACGTACATGATGAAAACGATACATTTTGGTTCACATCGTCTGTAGTATCAAGATCAAATCAATTTTTCAACCTCTCTCTTCTCACAGAAGACTCCTATCCAAATTTACCCGCAAATTCAATTCTAGGATTAGGATTTCAATGTGAGTTACCAGAGGATATTATTTTTTTGACACTCACTTATCCATTATCAGAGAAACCAAGCAATTTTACAGACACGTTTCCATTATATCAATGGGTAATCTGGGATAATCAAGAATGGGTAGAGGTTGATACCCATTATGATCAGGTATCCCATGCTTGGAAAACGACCAATATTGGTTATACTCAGTATTTCGCGTTAATAGATAGTGGAGAAACAACTCAATTGAAATCTGTTGTTGTAGGAGGAGGATCAATTCCAGCTTTCGAGCTACCCACGATATTATTTTCTGTTTGTGTGATATTATTTATTAAAAAGGTGAAAAGAAAATGTCAATGACAAGAATTGAATATAAAGATGCTTCCTTACCTGTGAGATTAATCGCTTTAGTAATTGATCTTATAATAGGAGTAGGGCTTGCTATTGGAGTAGAATTTGGTTGGTACTTAGAATATGATATATTTTGGAAACCTCTCTTGAGTTTAGAAGGTGATCCGCAATCCTTGATTATACTATGGTTTGTGCTTGCATTTCCCTTATATCATATATTATATTCTAGTTTAACCAATGGCCAATCAGTAGGAAAATTAATACTTGGTATACGTGTTGTTACGGATACAAACGAATCAACGAAGAGAAAATTTAAGCTACATACGAAAAGATTTTTCTTCTTGCGTGCTGGTACAAAAGTAGTTAAAGAGATTGATCCATCAGTAAAAGGACTGTCTTAACCTCCTTTATCAACTATACGAGATGAATTCATAGTGTTTCTACCAGATCAGGGTTTCAAAATCATCGTTGAAGGTGTAATGTTAGAAAATGTTAATCGTGTATACCGTATGGGAGATCACGAAATACATGCGTTACGGAATATATCACTGAATTTAGAACTAGGGCAAGTCATTGTTGTACTAGGCCCCTCTGGTTCTGGGAAAACTACTCTGCTCAATGTTCTTGGTGGTATTGATAGGTGTACTGGTAATATTATTGTTAATGGTCAGGATATTACCCACTTAAACAAAAAAGAACTGACTCTATTCAGAAGAGAGACATGTGGATTCATTTTTCAATTTTTTAATTTACTACCGGTGTTTACTGCTCAGGAGAACGTAGCATACGCCTTAGAACTTAGATCAAAGGAGAAATTATCACAGAAAGAAGTCAATGAACGTGCATCAGAGTTCCTAAGAAAAGTTGGGTTATACGACAAACGTTTTCATTTTCCTTCTCAATTGTCAGGGGGTGAACAACAGAGAGTTGCAGCGGCCCGTGCGATGGCAAAATCTCCTCAACTACTTCTATGTGATGAACCTACTGGTGAGCTATCTGTAAAAGAGGGGAAACAAGTTTTAGCAGTGATTCAAAGCATGGTTAAAGAACATCCAGATGTTTTAACCGTTTTGGTTACTCATAATCAAAAAATCGCATCAATTGGTGATTTGGTGATTCGATTACGATCAGGTGAAATCGATTCAATTCAAAAGCAGACTCCGATTTCTGCTGAGCAGTTAGAATGGTAATGAAGTGATTAACAATGACAAAAATAACAAAAAACATTTATAGAGCCATTAAAGCTCATAAAGTTAGATTTTTAACAATAGCTCTCGTAATCGCAATTGGAATCACTTCTTTTAACGGAATGATAACAGCTTTCATACATATGACAAGAACATATGATCAAGCATTTGATGATTATAATATGGCCTCATTTACTATGCAAACTGCAAATCCTGGAGGATCAGGAGAAGATGCTTGGATAGATTATTACAATTTAACCCAATATATGAGAGTGTTTCAAAGTAATGAACCCTGTTTACTTGCATTTGAGTTAAGAATTATTCATAACACTGTTTTCGTGATTCGTGGTGAGCGGCAAAATGGTCAGATTGTGGCTATGAGCACTCTCGACTCTGAGGGAAATTATCGTGAAAAACCAGATGTTAATAGCTATAATATTCTTACTGGGTCCCCCTTTTCTGAGATTAGCCAGTACAAGGATGTTTGTTTAATAGAGGCTCATCTTGCGGAATATTGGAAACTTGAAGCACAAGAATTTGTTGCAATCGGAGATAATCTCAATTCTTTTGAAATTCAAGGAACTATAGCCTCACCAGAATATTTGATCAACATGGGTTCTTTCAATGACTTAATGCCCAGTCCTCGTCGGTTTGGAGTTATATTTCTACCATTGACAGCTGCACAAAGATTACTCAATGTTCAAGGTAAAGTAAATGAAATATCAGTTCTTCTTGAGGATGGTTTATCTCAAACTAAACGAGAAGAAATTGCTAATGATTTAAGGGAATTTCTTGAAGATAACCATGGTTTAAAGCTGAGTGATCCAATTGACATTGATAATCAACCTGCATATTGGTTATTGCGATTAGATATTGAAGAGGCTAGGGAATTTGGTCTTGTTCTTCCTTTAATCATTCTTGGAATGGCAATAGGAGGGCTTTATATTTTATTAGGGAGGATGGTTGTAGCAGAAAGGAAAGATATTGGTGTAGCTCAAGCTCTAGGATATAGTAGAAGAACCATTATTTTTCAATACTTGGGTATGGCTTTAGTCATTGCTATTATAGGAACGATATTAGGCACAATCTTAGGATTAATGTTTCTTAGTGCATTTAGTCCACTATATGTCGATATGCTCACAATACCCTTTAGACCTGAAGTTACATTAGAATGGCCGATAATTATTATCGGAATCATAATTGGTCTGATAACAGGGTTCATAGGAGGATATTTCCCTGTAAAAGGTTCAAT
>JAEOSP010000306.1 GCA_016840305.1 Candidatus Hodarchaeota archaeon | reverse complement strand
TGTTTACTGGATAAGAAATTTGTTTATTAGTTAAAAAAACTATTAATAAGTTGCTTTGGGACCAATAGCCGATATCACCTGCGTTTACCTGCTTTTTAGCATTTTCTGGCCCTGCTCGCCCAATTTTGAAAGGAAAATTTACTTCACCTTCTCTTACAACTATACGAGTTTGGATAGAATTACGGAGTTGATAGTTTATAAGAGCAATGGTGCGTGGGGCGATATTTCGATCAAATATTCCTCGTCCATGTTCAGATTGACCTACAATTGAGAATTCCACTAATAGTTGATTTGGAGACATTGGATCAATACCTTCCATACTTCTTTTCCTAAATGGATAAAAAATATGTCTCTATTTACTCTAACTTTCCGTGAAGTAAGAGTTTAAATTAAAAGACTTTCCAAGTCATTTGTGGCTAATAACATAGATAATAAATAAAAAGGTTTTAGAAATGGAAATACTGAATTTTTTTGCTCAAAGTGGCTCAGGCCTAGATTATGTGATGGGATTCCTTGTAGTTTTTGGATTAATCCTTATTCTGATTTATCTTGCAAGTGGTATCAAGATTATTAAGGAATGGGAGCGTGCACCAGTTCTTCGACTTGGTCGTTATACAGGATTAAAGGGACCAGGGATTTTTTGGATCATTCCAGGGATAGATAAAATACCATTAGTCGTCTCTACTCGGATACTAACATACTCATTTAGATCCGAACAGAGTTTAACAAGAGATAATGTCCCTGTAACAATAGATGCTATCTTATTCTATAAGGTAATTGATGTTGAGAAAACCATTCTCGAAGTTGAACATTTTCAATCAGCTACTCAATGGGTAGCTCAAACTACTCTAAGAGAAGTCACAGGCCAAGTAGAGCTTGATGAAGTCCTTGCGGAGAGAGAAAAAATCGCTCATCATATGCAAGAAATTGTAGATGAAAAAACTGTCACCTGGGGTGTTAAAATTATGAGTGTTGAGATCAGAGATGTTGTAGTTCCTAATCGTCTACAAGAAGCGATCTCTCGTCAAGCTGAAGCTGAAAGAGAACGTCGTGCTCGTATTACCCTCGCTCAAGCAGAAAAGGAAGCTGCAGTAGGTATGATTCAAGCTGCGGAACTATATGCAAAAGTTCCAGGTGCTATGGAGCTACGATGGATAAACTTACTTTTCGAAGCTGCAACCGAAGGAGGGGCAACAATAATGTTAGTCCCTGCTAATATCCCTATAGCGGGTGTACCAGGTGTAAGTTCTAGTATGCCTTCTGATGGTAGTGGCTTTCCTGCTGTAGGTGTCTATGGAATCAATCCTCTTCCTGTAGCTGAAAAGGAGAAAAAACAAGATAAGGAGTAAATATTCATACTTCTTTTCTTTCCCTTCTTTTTTTTTCTAACACATAGTATATTAGATATATTTTCATCTTTTTGATTGTACTCACATCCTTTTTCCTAACAGATTTAAAAACAAACCAGAAATGTTACTATTGCTGTACTTTAAAACATAAGATGAGTCTGATGTCATTAAGAGGTTATATTTTCCTTGGTCGTCCTTTGAATTCCACATTATCAGGGCTCTCTGTCGCCATAGGAGCAATAGCCGCAATTTCAGCTCCTTTAACTGAAACACAAATATGGTACATTAGTATAGGCTGTATTACGGCGGGATTTATTTCAGCATTCGGGTATGCGATAAACGACATATTTGATATTGAGATTGATAAGATCAATATGCCACATCGTCCCATTCCATCAGGATCTGTATCATTACAAGGGGCTAAATATTTTACTTTTTGCGCCTTCATCTCTGGATTATTTTTTGCGTTGCTAATTGATATGGTTGCGGTTCTAATAACCTTATTTGGAATATCTCTGCTTTATCTTTATGCGAAAACTCTTAAGCGATCAGGCTTTCCAGGAAATCTGGTAGTAGCATCTCTTGCTTCCATTCCTTTTCTCTTTGGAGGTTTTGTCACACAGAGTTATAATACATTGATTTACCCTGCCTCTTTTGCATTTCTAATTAATCTTGGGAGAGAATTAATAAAAGATATTGAGGATGTTAAAGGGGATGAACTTGAGAATGTTCAATCTATTGCTCTCCGTTATGGAGTAAAACCTGCAAGAAACCTTGCTTTTTTAATTCTATTCATTTTAATTCTTATAATTCCATTCCCAATTCTTTTTGGTTATTATACAAGTATTCCTTTCCTCATCGCTGTGCTCATTATACTAGGTGCAATCATATATTCAGCCACACTAACGTTTAATAAGTCTGAGGATGAAATAATAAGTGGTACGACCCCTACGAAACGAATTCTAAAAACTTGTATGTTTATAGGTGTGATAGGGTTCCTCTCTGAAGGCATTTTGAATTTATTTAGTATTGTATCTTAAAATTTAGATTAAATTACAATAACTTCTGAATAAATTCAAGTATTAGTGTAAAAGGAATGACCAGTAAGATAGAGGGAACCATATTTCCAACAGGGATTTCTTTTATTTCTAAAATACGAATACCAAGACCAAGAATTAACTCTCCACCGACTGCATATATCATTGAGTGAACAGTAGAACTTAATTCTGACCCAAGAAGAAATGCTAATATTGTAATTGACCCTTGATACAAAACCATTGGAATTATACTAAATATAACACCAATTCCCATTGAAGCAGTCAAAGCTATTGACATAATTCCATCCAATCCTGATTTAATAAGTAAGAGATCAATTTCTTGGTTAACTCCATCCTTGATTGCTCCAAGTATTGCCATCGGGCCTGTTTCATAAATGATAGAGGCGACTACGAATCCCTCGACGAATGTACTTTCTGAACTTTTAGCTCGCGATTTTAACCAATCTCCAAACCGTTTGATATTTTCTTCAATTTGTAAAATTACCCCGATAATGGCACCAATTACTAGAGAAAACATCATAACAAGAAATTGAGAGTTTGATAACGTAAAGGCTAAACTCATCTGAATTCCAATGATAATTGTTATCAGACCGATCGCTTTTGTCGTTATTTCTTTCATTTCTTCGGTATAAAGCTTTCCAAGCGTTATTCCGAGAAAAGAACCAATGATTACTGCAATACAATTGATAATAGTGCCTAACATAATTATCCGTCGAAATAAAATGGTTTCAAAGTAAACACTTCTTCTCTGAAATTCATCCTTAAAAATTCACTGCGCTTTCTTGCGGGAAATTTCAAATACCTAAGAAGAAAAGGTCTATACAATCTAAGTAGGCTATTTGGAGTCAACTGCAATGAGCACAGGTGAAAAACGCACTAAAAAAAAGCGCAGATGGGGAAAGGTTTTCGAATATACGAGCTATGAAAGATCATTACTCGTTGGCGATGAATATAACGCTTTATTAAAAGAATTAGTCGCTGAATATGAAAAAAGAAAAGCTTTCGTAGTTACTCCTCAAGAACTTGCCGCTAAACATGATATTCGTGTTTCTGTAGCTAAACAATTACTTACTGATTTGGAAGAGAAGAACAAGCTGCTAAAGAAGTCGTTTTCCAATAAAAGATTAACTGTTTATGTCAAAGCTTAATTTTACCTCTTTTTTACATTCGTGAAGACAAATCTATATCCTCTCACTGTCTTTTTAACTATCAATAATCCGAGATTCATTCACTCTCTGAGTCCAACTAGGTGTTGGTTCGATTTTGAATGAGAATATAATGCTGATGAAACAACTGCTCCGGTCAGGATGGATTCGTGCAGGTGTTCCAAAATCTGAAATCGAGTCTCTGGCCGATCATTCATGGGCAGTGACAGTTTATGCTTATTTCTTTTGTATAAAAGAAAATACATTACGAACAGAAATAGGGAAAAAGCATGTTGATGCGGAAAAAACTGTTTTGATGGCACTCTTTCATGATTTTTTAGAATCTGAATATATGGATCTTGATAAGAGCTTCTACAATGTCATCAATCCAGATAAAATTGACAAATTCATACAGGAAATTGAATCTAGTGCGTTAAAATTGATTATAAGCCATTTAAGTCCAAATATCGGAACATCACTACAATCTCTCTTTTCTGATCAAGATAGTGAGGAGTATCAGATGGTAAAAATTTCTGATTATTATGATTTACTTGTTCAAACACGATATTATTCTCAAAAACATTGGATCAGTGAAAAAGATAAACAATCCTTTCATGATCATGGAATAAAAAAATTAGTAACACTGTTTGATAATTTCCTCTTTCTGAAACCCTATTTAATACAGGAAGGATTTCTCAACAAAGAATAAGGGATGTAAGAGAATTATTTAATCCTCTTGAAGCTTTGCATAGACTATTACTTTGTTAATAAGCTCAAAGCATTTTTCTAGAAAATTATCAGAATCAGGGAGTTTAATTCCTAGTTTAAACGCATGAGCTTTCTCAAATAATGAATAATATGAAGAAAATTCGGAATCAGAACCCCATACCTCAATTATCTCTTCATGAATATCAGGTTTCACAAGATCCATAGTCACTGATTTCAAGCCTGCTTTGTGACAGGAAAGACTGAAAGCGATATCTATAATCGATGAACCAATTAAATAGTCAAGCTCATCCTCAGGAAGTCCTTCATCCTTTCCAGTTTGAATAATTTCTTGAATTTGAGCAATAGATTCTGTCATCAGAATTTTAGCTGACTCTCGTATTTGTTCATCAGTAAAATTAATATCTACAAAAACCTTCTCTCCAAAAGTACTTCT
>JAEOSP010000305.1 GCA_016840305.1 Candidatus Hodarchaeota archaeon | reverse complement strand
GAAGAAAACAGATGGGAAATTTTTATCTATCGCTGAACAAGTTGCAAAAGATTATCCTAAAGTCGAATGGGATGATTGGTATATAGATATTATGACTGCCAAATTAATCGATCCTGCACGTCAAAGTTCATTCCGAGTAATCACAGCACCTAATTTGTATGGTGATATTATAACTGATGAAGCTGCTCAAATTCAGGGTGGTTTAGGTACAGCTGGAGCGGCAAATATTGGTAAAAGATATTCAATGTTTGAAGCTGTTCATGGTTCAGCTCTGAAAATGGTCGATGAAGGTAGAGCTCAATTTGCTGATCCAACTAGCATAATTAAAGGAGCTTCAATGCTACTTAATCATATTGGTTTCACAGAAAAATCAACAAAATTGGATAAAGCACTAGATATTTGTTCCCAATATGAAAAGAAAATAACCCTTACTGGTCGTGATACAGGCTGTACTGGTGAAGAAATGGCTCAGTATATCATTGAAACTATCAGGGATCCTAATCTCGATCAAAAATGGCAAAATTATCAGAATTAAGGAGTACTAACTCCTATTTCTCTTTTTTTTATCTATAATTCCTGTTTTATCTCTGATATTGTAAAAATACATTTAGTACCTTTTTCTCCTGCACAAAGTGGGTCTTCCAACATTTGAAATTGTTTTTCTAGTACTTCGGAGGCATAACCACTCCATATCTGCCCTAGAAACTTGCAAAATGACATGTGTGCACCTCTTTCCGTACCACAAATCTCTGCAGAACCATAAAAGAGTAATTCATCAATTTCTTCAACTGGTAACAGTCCAATCCCCTTTAAAAGTTGATGATTTTTCAGTTCTGGAAATTCAATTCTTATTGCCTTGACCATTTCTTCCCCTATCTCATGAGCATATTTAAATACCAATTCAGAAGCTTCTATATTAAGAAAGAAAAGTTCCAACAATTTTAATGGTTTATCTTTAATATCTGCTCTTTCTAATAACGATGGTTGGTATTTACCAGCAATTTTCTGAGTTGCTTCTATCAAAAACCTGGCAGCATCTCGAGAACGCAGACCTGAGCCGAGAATTGGTTCCAATAAAACTTTAAGAGATAATGAAACACCTGGTGTATCTTCAGACGTTCCAATTGACTCTGCGAATACATCTTCTGTAGCTCTAAACTGAATTTCATACGTAAACCGTGGGGATAATAATTCTGATGTAACAAAGGATGCTTGAACATTTGAATCCATGAATGCATGTCCTAGGCCTTTTACAACTGTTAGTATTAACCTTCTAACTAGTAATTCCTCTTTTTCAGATGTAGATCTCCAGATTCTCCCTCTTCCTAGTAAGATATTGCCTATTCGTGTATCTTCCTGCCAAGTGATTTCGCAAGGAGAAAATCCTAGAGAAGCAAGAAAAGTTTTTGCCTGAGCTTCGGGGTTATCACCAGCTGAAAGACTAAAGGTTTGCTTTGTAATGGGGAGAATTACGTTTTCTATTAATTCTTGAGATTTAGATGGATCAGTTTGCTTTATTAACTCACTAGCGAGATTCATTACTGCTAGACCTAAAAATCGTTTTACCCGCACCCCCACAATCCCCTCTGAGTATCCTGTGGCCTGTTTATCCGACAATCGTTTTGCCTCTTAATTTAACCTACCAATTATTGATGATGAAACAGAATTTCATCTAAATAAAAAAGAAGATTTATGAATAACTTAAGTGATATGAAAATAGAGGAGCAAAAAGGCCTTAAAAAGAATTGGATAAGAAGGATTTACATACATATTTTTTGATTTTCTGATCAAATAACTTAATATTTGAATATAAAATGGATAATTTGAGTGTCGAAAAGATGAACCGTTTCGTGCGATTTTTCCAAAAGATTTTCACTCCCCCAAAATTATCCCACGATGCGTCACGGGAGGCAACAAAACGTCGGGCAATTGCTTCCAAAATTTCCGATGATGAAATTTATGTCCAAACTGTACGTAATGCCCTTCGGGTTCCTGATGCAACAATTTCTGACAAACTTACTTTTGCGTTTTCATCGTTACCAGAAACTCCCACTAATTTTTCAAATTCAAAGAATCTATTTTTTGATATCATTGAGTTCCTTTCTATAAATGAAGAAGTGACATCAGAGGAAGTAGCGCAATTTAAAGAAGTATTGAAAAATGTTAATTCATTTGAGGAACTAATGGCAACAGCTGGATAATATTATTACAATGAAGTACAATTTTCTATAAAATTAGCAAATCAGAACCGATATTCAACTTTTCACTTATAAGAAACTCATTCCTTATTTGCTTTAACAAGTGAAATGGCCATATGCTCAAATGTTTCCTGGATATGGTCCCCTGTTTTTGCAGAGGTTTCAAAAAAGAAATCAATTTTATTGCTTTTCTGGGTTGCTTCACCATCCTCAAAAGTTACAGCACGATAATTTTCCAGATCATTCTTATTTCCAACCAAATAAAGGATAACATCTGATGAATGCTTAGCTAATTGTTCTTGCCACAACTCTATTTTCTCAAGAGTATCAGGTCTAGTGATATCATAAACTAGTAAAGCTCCGGAAACTCCTTGAAAAAAAACTTTACCTACTTCTGTTGATCGAGTATGACCACCTAAATCCCAGATTTGTAACCCTACACAAATGTCCTTTGAGTCAATTTTCAAATTTACTGTTTTTACGAGAAAATTAGCCCCGATAGTAGCCATATAATCCCCTGGAAAACGATCCTCCACGTAACGAAGAACCATTGATGATTTACCGACACGAAACTCCCCTAAAATTAAAATTTTGGCTAGAAAATTAAATTTCGGGGACATAATTTATCAAAACTCTGGATTTTTTATTGGTGTATACGTTTAATCTTCAGAGAAGGAGAATTAAATAAACCTTTGCTATTCGTTATTATGCTTACATCTAAATCTTTGAAATCAGGACACTAATGACATTGTATCATCAAATTAATTATGCATTTTATCGCTATGACTGAATTTGTCGGACAAACATAAATTAATTTATGCTTTAAGTGTCACGATGGGATAAGTCACACATCCCCTATCCGGCTGATCGATACTTGTATGACAAATTTAAAGATGCAATTGAGATTTGAAAAAAAAAAAGCTTGTCAACCTTCACAGCGGAAAAGTCTAAATGGTAATTCGATAAGTTTTCTACGGACACTAGAACAATGAAAACTAGCAATTTTTTCAAGAACGTCAGAGAAATTAGTAAAATGGTACGAGTAGGAAAACCATCTCACCCAATTATTCACGTATGCCCTATTTGTTTCGTTGATAGTTTATCACGACAATCATCTTTTCTCACCTTTATTGTGCCAACAACTTATATCTGTCATAATTGCGGTTATACTGGTCCTATTTATGCAGAAGTTGACTTTAAAGATTATCCAAAACTACTGGAGGAAATGAGAAAAGAAACACCTATTATTCCATCTGATATGGAAGAATTGGACAATGACTAATAGTATTTCTATTTTAAGAGATTTAATCCGGTTGAACACGGAAAATCCTCCTGGGAAAACGACAGAAATTCTCACCTGGATTAATCACTGGGCAGAAAAAGAAAATATTAAATCAAATATACAAGAGTACGAAGAAGGGAAGGGAAATATTGTACTTAAGCTTGGAGAAGCGGATAGATCCATTTTAATTTGTGGACATTTAGATACAGTGCCATTAGGTGATATAAGAAATTGGGATTATGATCCACTTGGTGCAGAATCAATTGGAGAGTATATTTATGGTAGAGGTTCTGCAGATATGAAAGGAGGAATTGCTGCAATTCTTGGATCGCTTAAAACGCTGAAACTTAGACTTCAAGAAAAAGATATGAAGTATAACATCATTTTTCTAGGCACCTCTGATGAGGAAGTTGGTTTAGGAGGAGCTATCGCTTCATTAGAACTAGGAATACTTAAAAGCTGCGATTTTCTTATTATTCCAGAACCCACGGGAAATAAGGTGGGGATAGCAGAGAAAGGTGTGCTCTGGCTCTCCGTTTATTCTAAAGGGGTATCAGCTCATGGTTCCACACCATCGAAGGGAGTTAATGCAATTGAAGAAATGGTAAAGTTATTTCCCACACTCCATGATATTGTTCCTAAGGATCAAAATGATATTTTGGGAAAGAGTACATTGAATATAGGAGTATTTAAGGGGGGTAAAAGTGCAAATGTTGTACCTGAGGAGGCCATTATATACTGTGACTATCGTTTAGTGCCTCCCCATCAACCAAGTGAGTTTGCTCGTACAGTTGAAAGGGAACTAAACATAATTGCTCAAGATAGTCCAGCTAAGTTTTCTTATGAAGTAAAACAAACAATGTCAGCAATTCAAACCTCAATCCATAACCCATTTGTAAAAAAATTCATTGAAAAGGTAAAAGATCCTTCAGTAATCGGATTGGATTACGGAACTGATGGTGCAGTTCTAGTAGAAAATTCTCCTAAAGAGCTACCATTCGTAATTTTTGGTCCTGGAAATCCAAAAAGGATTCATGTTGCTAATGAGCGTGTAAAGATTGTAGATGTCCAAGCAGTTGAAGAAATTTTTACTGAATTTCTCTTTGAAGTTGCAACGTGCGGTATTCAGTTGTAACAGTGGTTATAAATCTCTTATAAACTTTTCTTGTTCAGGAGTTTCTATAGCTAATGGATTTATTTCACGAACTTTCTTAATGGCCAATTCTGAAGGCAATTTATCGAGAATTTTGATAATG
>JAEOSP010000304.1 GCA_016840305.1 Candidatus Hodarchaeota archaeon | reverse complement strand
TCAATGGGTGGCGGAACCTCAATAAGTGTTTGGTGCAGGATCTAATTCCCGGCACCCGCTTTGAAACGAAGTCAGAACCGATGTCAACAGCAACAGGGCTCGTTGATAAGTTATGCGAAAAAAGAAAAACTTTTTTCGTTAATGGATAATTTTACTCTTGACATCGGGAGGCCTTATAAGTGTTAGGTAATTTAAGTTTGCCCATCTTGATAGTACATTGGATGAGAGAGCAATTCTGATCTTTTTACATCGCGATCAAAATTATACCTTTTGAGCATTCTTTTTAATAAATCAATAGTCCAATTTGGGGCAGTAGGAGAGACATAAATTTCGTCTATCAAGATATCTGGGCGTACTGGGACAGAAACGCCCAGTTCATTAATAGAAGGATCCATTACGACTGCCCGAAATTCTTTCTCATGTTCGAAACTAATTCGCTTAAGCATAGCCCACAGGACTACATTTACACGGTCTGGCTTATAAGTTTCAAAATCAACATATTGAACAAGCCCACCATTCACAACAATTTCAGTTTCATTAAAGGCTTCCTTGAATTTCCCAAACGTTGTGCGAATCGCTATACCTTCGCGGCCTTTTAAATATATCTCCCACATAGCAGCAGATTCGACGGGATTTGCATGCCAGCATGATACACAAATTAGATCACGCGATCCTTTTACAACACCAATATTATGCGTTGTCACTTTCAGACGCTTGATATATTCTTCTTTACTCAGTCCATCCGGTATTTTTATAAAACCTTCAATGGTGGGTCTCGGAGGGTGGCCTTCGAACGGATCATCAAAAAAAATTATTCTTGGAAAAAAGAGACTATGACTTTCAAGTATCGAAAAAAATTTAGGGAAGTCCATATAGCGCCATAAAGACGTATCCTCATTTGGCTCAACTAAAAGACCATGTATTTGGTACATTTTGCCAATACCTATAACGTTGGAAATCAGTTGCCTGGGAAATGCGCCAGCATTTAACAGGGCAACTGCATTGACGGGTTAGGCCGCTGTTTGCCTCAAATTAATTGCCCTGCGTATGATGAGCAGGTGACTTCTCAGCACTTCCCACATTTGCTACGATCCTTGCTGTTGTTTGGGTTACCAAATTTCCCATAACCATATCTTCTTGAAAGGTATCTTTCCAATTTACTCGAATCTTCGTCAGACACACATTTACAACCTTGTCTTTCAACAATGATGTGCTTTAGCTGTGTCAGTAAATCTATCGCATTATCTCCAAAATAATAGAACTTCCTTGAAATCAACACATTACTTCCTGCATTTTCTGGATGTAAATACTTACTCTTATCACGGTATTTTCTTTTGAATTGAGAGTATGGTAAATTTTCCTCTACTTCCATCGCATATATTAGTTTGTTGGGTTTGCCAGTATTATTACCACCTATACCAATTACCCAACTACCGCTTTTTGCCCATACCTCAATGGTCGTTTTCTTGCACCCGCATAATGTACAAATGCCATATTTTATGTTCGGTGCAAAGCCTGTATCGTGGTCCATTCTATAAACATAGTTTTTGGGCATGTCTCTCATTTTAGCTTCAATCGGCCTAACAAGTTATTCTACAGAACTGCATATCTTTCCATTTGTGATGATATGCAGAAAGATGAAACATAAATTTTACGCTCCCAATTTATTAAAGATTCAGACATCTTTGTGCAGAGCTCATATGTGATTCCCTAAATAAGACCACGCAAACTATCCTAAATACTCTTAATTTCTATAGAATGAATTATAATATATTGACAATTATTTTTCAACAATATATCTTAACTCTTCTGTATAACATGTCATTATTGGAGATATACAGAAGAAAGGAGATCCCTTCATGCTGGCTATACCCTTAACACTACGGAAAAAATTTGAAGAGCATCTAAAAAGCAAAGCAATTCCAGATAAATTTCAAGGAGAATATAACTCCGGGATCACCTTGAATCATTGAAGGATCTTCACGAAAGGGATCTAAAACGGAAATATGCCGGAGTGTTTTTAGTGAACGCGTTGGAGGAAAAATACAAGAACGCGGCCAAAGATTTTATCTGGCAATGGTTTTTCCCTGCCAAACAATTGACCAGAGAGAAGAATAGTGGGGAATATCGGCGATACCATTTGCATCAAACCCATGTTCAAAAGGCGATAAGAAGTGCGGTCAAAAAATCAAAGATCCCCAAGCGCGCTACGGCCCACACTCTTCGTCACAGTTTCGCCAGTCATTTATTGCAGGCCAATTATGATATCCGGACCATACAGGAGCTGTTAGGTCATAGCGATGTCAGGACGACTATGATCTACACCCATACCATTAAAAGTCAGACCATCAAAGAGGCAAAAAGCCCGCTCGATTTCTAATTTCAGGCCTTTTGACCCCTGGCAGTTAACCAGCGAAGCTCCGCCTCAAACCGACCCCAAGAGCAAGCGGACCACATCCTTTTGAGATTCCTCAGAGTTTCGGATTCATCTTAACCTTCATCTTCTCAATGATGTCCCCTTCTTCTTTAGCCAGATTTCGAAGAGAGTCAAGCATTTGCCTTATAGAACCTCCGTTCTTTTCTAATACAGTCTCAAAGAGATGAAAATGTTGGTGATAGAGACCTATTGACATGAGATAAGCATTATTCAAGTCAGCGTTGCCGAAATGTATAAAACGGTTGGTCTGCAACTTTCTCTTAATTTGAGCAAATTTTTTAAGGAATTTGGAGAAGATCTTTTCCCTTTCAGTCAATTTCTCCTGGTAACTCAAAGGGGAATTGTACAGTTGTCCCAACTCTTTCAAAAAAG
>JAEOSP010000303.1 GCA_016840305.1 Candidatus Hodarchaeota archaeon | reverse complement strand
TTGTTAAACAAAATCGGAAATTCTCTTATAATAACAGGAAGTACAGGAACCAATGTTTGTGATATTGCTGTTTATATATTTTAAAAGAAGGCAAACAAATTCCAAAGTAAAAAAGTCTGTTCTTTTCAAGCTTTTAAGGAATAATTATATATATAAAACGTATCCATTCTTGAATTTTAAATAGTTGACCTGAAATTACTTCTTGACAAACATTCCAAATTTTATATAATTTATAACGTTAGGTTGGTTTTCTGGAGGAGATTATGAAAGAGAAGAATGAAGTAGACCGAAATTCTTTTGTTAGACGCGTGCTCAGACATGTAACTTATATCCTTACATATTTAATTTTCTTTGTAGGATTAATTCTGATTTTGGTTGCACATCTTATTCCCCAAAAACCTGATATATGGCCCAGTCTTATTAAAACTTTAGGAATCGCCCTATTTGTCCCTGGAACAATTACCTTTCTTCAGCGTTATTTTATCACTGAATTTCTATATCAACAAATCCGTAAGGATTTAGAAGAAATTCTTTCTAAGGCCATAAGATCTAACTTCAACATTATTGAAATATGTACTAAGAAAGGCATACGTCAAGTCTATCCTGCATGGTCAGAGTTTGTCAATCAAGTCTTGCCAGCCAAATTAAAACTACTTCGAGATAATCTTATCGTTGTTGGTTCCGCATTATCAGTGTTTTCTTCACAAATTGCAGGAGGCGATTTGCGTGACGTGATCGAAAAAAAATTAGTTGAAGAAAAGAAATTTACTTTCTGTACCATAGAACCCAATTCCACGGCTGCTAGATATAGGGAAAACGAATTAAACCAAAAAAATGTGGCCACTGCTGCTGCGACCGCTTCACTAACTCTCTTCTATAATTTTAAAAATGAACATCCTGACAAAGAAATAGAAATTCTTACTCTCTCTGAGATTGTACCAAAAGCTACCTTTTTATGCATTGATGGAGAATATCTTTTCGTTTCTTATTATTTTACTTCAATACCAAGAGCTTCTTCACTGGTGATCGAGACTCATAAAGACGATCCTCTTTTTAAAGACTTTAAGAAGGATCTGGAGCGTCTTAGAAAGGCTGCCACGCCCTGGAATCGTCTCCAAGAGGAAGCAGTTGAGGATGTGAGTTAATTTCTAATAGACAGTGGGCCAAAGAGGTATGTCATCGATATCATTGCTTGTTGATCCTTCGATTATTATCAAAAAAATGCCACTGGTTGGGGATATAGAATATGTAGATAATAGGCAAGGGGGGCAAGACTTTAAAAACTATGTGATCCCCAAATATTTAAAATTGGCCCACTCCATGGGATGAGAGAAATTCTCTTCTTTATTTAGCCTACTTATTTCTGGTTTATCGGGATGACCAATAAAAAATTTATTAAATTCCTCAATCGTCCCATCCGATTTACAGGATTCATTTAATATATTTCTATGTGCCGCGCATAAAGCGTCAGCAGGAGGTATGTTTTCGGTTTTGATGTTCTTATAGAGGAGATACATCAACAGAGCCGTCACCCAGTCATCGACCAACCATATACTTGATATAACGGCCCTGGCCCCTACTTTTTTGGAGCGGAATTAAAGATTGAAGTAGATTTACGTTCTATCTTTTCAATGGCCTTTAAGCACTCCTGACGTATTAATTCATTATTGCATTGCTGGACAACATTCTTCAGTTCAGGCAATGCTTCAACGCTGCCGATAATTCCCAGTCCTGCAATAGCATAACGTCGAGTACGGACTAATTCTTCAGGGTCTTTCATACATTTAATAAGACCAGGTACACAGTCCTTTGTGAGTGTTCGACTCAGTATAAAAACAGTATATCTACGGATTCTTGGATTACTGTGAGTTAAATTCTTTATCAACTGATTTACGACATCCTGGTCTATTCCTTTCAGTGGCACAACGATATCGTACAAAAACCTGTGATCGTCGGCCTTAGGAGGTGGTTCCCAGCGATCTGCAAAATCATCTAAGTTCCTGAGGAATTCTGATAGCGACCCTGTATCCCCCTGGCTGTATAAAGCTTCTGCAATTCTCCCTGCAACACCAATATCACCTATATAACTTTGTTCTTTCTTTTCCTCTACCTTCTCCCTTTCCTTTCGCAGGCACCTCTGGAGTAATGGGATAAATTCCTTTTCTCCCGAACGTCCAAGTGTAATGGCACAGTTCATCCTTAGATTAACGTCTGGGTGTCTTTCAAGCCATTTTTGTATAATCCCGATATTACCGGTGCTATTAAGGAATTCATAGAGATATCTATCAATTGGAGAGCTTAGATATTCGGCTGCATACAATTCATGATTATGGTCGATAAGGCTTCGGAATATCCGCCTGGCGACAAAGAACTCCAAAAAGGATTGATGAATGAATTCAAGGTATTCTTCAGATTT
>JAEOSP010000302.1 GCA_016840305.1 Candidatus Hodarchaeota archaeon | reverse complement strand
TCTTTTGAGAAACATCATAACGAGTGGTTTACCAATGATGATCGAACGATTAACTATTACAACTTCCTTCCCTCTAATTTCAATATCATATTCTTCAAGAAGTCGAATAATTCCTTTGGGTGTCGCTGCAGTATATGTCTCATCACCCATGGTTGTCAATCCCATCGTGTATGGGCTTAGTCCGTCCACATCTTTCTCTGGTAAAATTTCTTGCACGATTTCATCTGTTTTTTTTTTCAGATGTAATGGAAGGGGGAGTTGTAATAGAATTCCATCAATTTCATCCATGTTGTTTAATTCATGAATGATATCAACTAGATTGGAATATGTACAGTCTTCAGGTAAATGAATATTTTTTGAATAGATTCCTACACGATCACATGCTTTAATCTTCATTCCTACATATATTTCACTTGCTGGATCCGTTCCTACAAGAATTGTAGCCAATCCTGGTTTTCTTCCATATTGATTCAATGCTTGAGAAATTTTTTCTTCTAATTCATTCTTGACTTTTTCAGAAGTGAGCTTACCATCTAGTATTATTCCCATAGGAAATAGAAAACTCGATGTTTAAAAAAAAGAACTATAGTTTGATCCGTCTTTGGTATAAAATGAATCCGGTAATTCCTGCACCTATGACACCTAAAACAATAATCAAAACGATCCACCAACGTAGCTTATAATCTCCGAATTCTTCTGTCATCGAATTTAATCCTGCATCAACAAAATTCAGTGCATGCAATGCGTAATAAGTTGTTATTGTTGAGGATTTTTGTTGGTTTCCTGATGGTAAGTTTTCTGCAAATCCTCCATCATCACTATTCTGAGTGCTCAAAATCCAATTCTTAGTTGCTTCTTGATTAGGAGTTGAAAAACCCATTGAATAAAGCGTAGAAACTCCCTCATATGTGGCTATCACAGTTGCAAAAGGACTCTCTGATTCAACAATATGCGAAAATCCCCCGTAATGGGTGGGTTGAGTGGTATCACTCACATAAAATTGATCTACGTAAGTTTTAACAGCAGTTTTATTTTCAAAATCAGTTAGTGCATCTAGATAATGAAGGGTTTGAATTGCATAATAGGTTGATGTAAGAGTAGATTCCGAAGATGTGGGTCCATATTTAAATCCTCCATCAGTGTTTAATAAATTTAATATGAACTCTGTAACATTGGAAACATCTAATTCATCAATTGCATCTAGGTGATAAAAGGTTTTTACTACATCATACGTTCCTGCAACTGAAGCGTTTGTTTCTAGAGTCATTGAATACCCAATAGAGGACCCATACGTTTCAGAATAATTCAATGAGAACTGAACAAAAAAGTTCTTGCGATCCCAATAGTCTATTAAATCAAGATAATAGAATGCTTCAATTCCAAATGTGGCGTTTACCAGACTATCATGGTTATCAACTGCTGAGTTTATTTGATCTCGTATCCAGACTTTGGATGTATCAGAGGTTACTTGTTCAATTTCATTCAACAAATATAGTCCACCGACTGCTGCTCGTTCTGTCTCCAAAGTTTCAATTTCGTTATCAGAATCGGAAAATTGATTGTATTCACTAAATGTTTTCCATATATCATCTTCCGTACTCATAATGAAGTCTACTGCGTACTGTTTTCGGGATTTACATAATCCAAATGCTGGAAAAACTACTAATCCAATGAGGAAAACTAGTGGAATTATTGTATATAGACTGCGCTTTTTTATCATTTCAATCTCTCATTTGAGGAACCGCTACGTTGATCCCGTAGATGGAATAATAAAAACTGTAGAATGAATAATTAAAAGTTTGTTAGTACATGTCTTGTATATTAGAGAAGCTGTGAAAAATCTAAAGCATTTGTATTGGGATCTTGGAGATATTGTTCATAGGTAATAAACAGCTTTTTTGCACTTGGGATCGATCCTACTATTGAAGCTCCATTAAATATCGCAGTAATGCGTTTCGCTGGAAGCACAATTTTTATAATCTCTCCACCTGCCATAGTAAATGCGTCATCCTCAAATTCCGTTGCTTTCATTTTTTCAAGTTCATTAATTTGAGGAGGTAATTCAACAGGACCTAAATTACTGGATTTAGAAGTAGGGACAGGTTCCACTTTCGCTCCACAAAATGGACAAAAAGGATTTTTCTCAGTCAACCTTTTCCTGCATGATGGACATTTACTTGGATATTCAAGATTTGAGGGAATACTAATTGATGTTGCTCTGAATACATGATTACATTTTGGACAGGATTGATTAATAGCTATATTCACACGTTCTCCACATTTAGGGCACGTATCAAATGCTTTACTAGTAGTTGCTGCGTTAACCATCTGTGGTTTTTCTAATGGAGCTACCGGAATAGCAGACTCTGGTAATGGTCCTAATTG
>JAEOSP010000301.1 GCA_016840305.1 Candidatus Hodarchaeota archaeon | reverse complement strand
TTCTTCACATCCAGGCTAATATTAAAAAACGAAATAGAGGTAATTAAATGGATTTAGAATCAATCTTGGAAAGAGAAGATATTCCTTCTGATATTAAACAATTAATTAGACAGGAACTCGATAAAGCTAAGATTGAATCTGATAAAATGAGAGAGGAGCGTAAATTAATGGAAGAGACCATCATCAAAAATGAAGGTCTCTATAGTTCATTTGTACATAATTTTGAAGGAATTGCCTTTAGAGGTAAAATGGACTTTACTCCCATATTTTTTCACGGAAATGTAGAAGGAATTACTGGTTATACAGAAGAAGATTTCACAAGTGGGAATCTCAAATGGAATGAAGTAATCTATCCTGATGACTTAGATGTGATTTATAACACATCAGAAAAACTACTAACTGTACCTAAATACTCTGTAGGGCGCGAATATCGTATAATTAAAAAAAATGGTCAAATTGCGTGGATTTATGAAAGAATTCAAAATATGACTGACAGTACAGGTAAAACAAGCTGGTTACAAGGAGTGATGTTTGATAATTCCTACCGAAAAAAAGTGGAAGAAGCTTTACGTAAGAGTGAGGAGCAATATCGGATGTTGGTAGAGAAAATGGAGGAAGGTGTTCTTTTAGAAGATTCAGAGGGAGCAATAAAATTTGTTAACCCAAAAACAGAACGTATGCTTGGTTATAAAAAAAATGAGTTGATTGGCAAACATTGGACGACCATTATTCCGATAGAAGAGCTTGAAAATACTCAAATGGAATCACTCCAGCGATCCAAGGGAATTGGGAGTGTATACGAGTCTATATTGTCAACAAAAGCAGGAAAACTCATACCTGTTATTGTTACTGCAACACCTATTTTTTCTTCAGACAATAAATTTGATGGGGTTCTTACAGTATTTACTGATATAACTGATCGTAAAAAATTAGAAATACAGAAGGGAGAATTTAGTAAAAGACAAAAAGAATTTATCGATCAAACAACTCATGAATTAAAGACTCCATTAACGATCCTTAGAGGATATACTGAAATTCTGTTGAAAAGAGAGGGGGATGAAGAAAGAATAATGATTTTTGAAACTATGATTCGGAATATCAAACGACTTGAGGAGCTTAGCGAAGGTGTTAGTGATATCTATAAGCTGGAACGTGGAATGTTTGAGGTCTCTTTGAACAAAATTGACTTTCAAGAATTTCTTATACCTTCTCTCGAACCTTATTTCAAATTATATTCAGGGCAAATTCATTTTGAATCCAAAGATAAGAAACCATTTTTCATTCAGGGAGATTCTTCAAGGTTATTGACTGTGATAAATAATGTCCTTAATAATTCTATTAAAAATACCTCAAATGTAACTAGAACTATAAGCATAGTTTTAAAGAGAGTGAACGATCAACTCCAGCTAGATATCACTGATAATGGAGCTGGAATAGACCCAACTCATATTGATAGAATTTTTGATAAATTTGTGTCTTTTCCAACAAACTTTGATGTTAGAGGTACAGGAATTGGTTTGTATCTCTCTCGTGAAATAATTAAAGCACATAATGGCACCATAACGGCTGTAAGTGAAGGGATAGGAAAAGGAACAACAGCTTCGATTAGAATCCCTTTAATTATATAAATCAAAATGGTGTTTTATCAAAGAAGTAATAATAATTATCGATGAATTCTTAAATATATTATTTCTTGGCCAGAGATTTACAAAGCTCTTCAGTTGTTATTAATTGCGCAAAAAAGTTACTTAATACCTGATTATGATGATCTATTATTAGAGAAGCTGATAATATATCTGAATCCCATGTACTATGACAATCTTCAACTAATATAACTTGAAATCCAATACTGAAAGCTCTCCTGATTGTTGTATCAATACAGAATTCTGTCTGAAGACCTAGTATGATTAAATGTTCAATATTCATATCATTTAGAATATCATTTAACTGGGTTTTGTAAAACGCATCAGGAGTCGTTTTTTGAATTATTTGATCCCTTCTGGTAACGCTTAGTTCTGGATGAATCTGCCACCCTTCCGTATCAGGTTCATCAGGATCACCTTTTCCTCCCATATTTTGAATAAAAATTATTGGTAAATCTAATTCCCTACCAATATGAAGAATTAACTTTGTATTTTCCAATAATGATCTTCCTTGGTTTATTGGAACAGCACCAATGAAATTTCCTAATTGCATATCGACAACTATGAGAGCTGTATTCTTCAAATTCATGACCAACTCATAAAAATTTATTAAATAGGCTATTTGCTCCTCAATTCATTCTAATTAGTTAGGACAAGTAATGTTCCAGTTCAGGGATTTGAAATTTATATTTTCACCTCATATTCATAATCATTAACCAAATATGTTGTTTCTATTCGATTATACCAGAATCTGAATTTCGGTTCCTTTAAATATAGGGGCTTTAATAAATTCACCAGATAATACGTTCACAGTTCAGGGATATTTTATGGCTTTAATTGCCAAGGTTTGTTTACTTGGGGATGGTTTTGTTGGTAAAACAAGTTTAGCTAATAGATTCTTAGGGAAAGGTTTTATTTCCGATTATATTCCCACTTTAGGATCAGATTTCACATCCAAACAGATATCTCTTGAAACTGATTTTGGTCGACAGGAAATTCGTTTTCAGATTTGGGATCTAGCTGGTCAACCTTCTTTCAGCACGATACGTTCTTTTTATTATAAAGGAGCGGCGGGGGCATTCTTAGTTTTTGATCTTACTAGTCCAGACTCGTTAGAGAGTTTACAAAAATGGTCGGATGAATTTCTGAAGCATTGTAAAGTTTCAAACCCAACTCTGATAGTTCTTGGAAATAAATTTGATTTAGAAGATGAAATTAGAATTTCTAGTAAATCAGTTGAATATTATATTAAATCTAGGCTATTAGATAATCAAAACACCACGGAGAATGAAATTAAATTCTATGAAACCTCTGCTAAAACAGGCTTGAACGTGGATAAAGTGTTCGAACTGCTTGGCAGAAAAATATCGAAAAAGATGTTATAATAGATATTTCGTAACTATATCAAAGACTTCAGTTAGTTCTATCTTAATCATTGTTCCTATTGGTTGAAGTAGAATCTCTAAATCAGAATAGTTTGTTGAGGTATGCTTTTTAATCTTGAATCGTTTTTTAATATCAGGTATTTGCCCTTCTCGATCGAAGAGAATGAGTTTTTTGTTGTTTTTTGACAAATAGCAGACAAATATGTTTCAGTTTTGCCAATAACTCTTAAAACCATTGAATTCACAAAAGAAGGGGATTTTAAAACCATCCTATGACATGTATTTCACTACTTACACGGTACGGGAAGCGTTGAACAGAATTTGTTCTGTATTTATGCGGAAAATTTTATTAACTCTTTTCTTTGTACTAGTAGTTGGTAGTTTCTCCAGTAAACTCCCTTTTCATCCAGATTTTGTCGAAAATGGCCAAAAACCTAGTTCACTGCCCTCCTTACGCAATCCAGATTATGTTTACGAGGGTACTTCCCCTCTTAAGGTAATTGAGGCCAATCAAGAACCTATTTCATCAAATAACCAGGAGTCATTTCTACCTACGATACGTGCCAATAGAATAATCTATGAGAACTGGGGAGCGCCTGATTATAACTATCGAAAAAACATAACAATTAATGTTGCACAGGTGGAGGGCGACCTAAATAACTTCCCTATGCAGTTTGAACTCTTTGATACAGATCTCCGTAATCACTGCCAAGTTGATGGCGATGACATCATCTTTCTGGACACCACAAATCACCAATTAAGTCACGAGCTTGAACATTTTGATATCACATATAACTCCACTCACGCCTATCTTGTTGCATGGATTCTGATTCCTAGTCTCTCTGGGACTATGAATACTACTATTACAATGTATTACGGAAATCCGATTGCAGTAAACCAAGAACAAGCGGACAGCGTATGGAATTCTAGCTACAGAGGAGTGTGGCATCTTCAAGAATCTTCTGGACCATATTTAGATAGTTCTCCATATTCGAATAATGGACAGTTCGGAGGGACAGCCCCTTCCCAGATCACGGGTAGTTCAGGAATAGGATTAGATTTCGATGGTTCAAATTATATTTCCATTCCCAATGCCATCAGTCTACAACTAACTGATGAAGTGACTATTGAAGCTTGGGTAAAAATTGTGGGATCATCGGGAGAATATATGGGAATTGCTGGAAAATTAGATGATACCAGGGACAGGGGATACGCTTTAGTCCGTCATTCTGATAACACTTTCAAACTATGGGTGGGTAATGGAGAGATGACAAGTGCAGAAAGTGATTTTACCTATACTGATAGTGATTGGCATTATGTTGTTGGAGTAATAAACAACGGAATGAATAATCTTTACATAGATGGTGAATTACAGACAGACTTCGATACAAACACCTTAATTGATAGTGGAGAGGAAGCACATATTGCACGACAGTACTACAATTTTAATGAAAGATTTTGGAAGGGAGGTATTGACGAAATTAGAATATTAAACTCTTCCAAATCAACAACATGGATAAAAACGGAATATAATAATCAATTGAACCCTGGTGACTTTTATTTTCTCACTGTTGAAGAGCAGCTCAATACCAACTGGGGTGCAAGTTCGTTTGAGAATCGTAAGAAATTCATTATTGATAGTGATGTAGTCCCTTCGAATCTGACTGATTTTCCTTTCCTCTTTGTGTTATATGATGAGGATTTACGAGTCAATTCGCAGGTAGATGGAGATGATATCCTATTCCTTACCGTTGATCATCAGAAACTTAATCATGAAATTGAAGTATTCGATGTAACATATAATGCTACGCACGCTATCTTAGTAACGTGGATCCGCATTCCAGTTCTTAATGCGAATATGGACACCATAATATACATGTATTATAATAATCCAACGATCCAGAGTCAACAAAACCCTACAGATGTTTGGAATGATAATTATGTAGGAGTGTGGCATATGAATCCAGATTTACTTGAATCTTCTTCGAAAAGTATAAACGGTACAAACATAGGTTCTACATCCGAGTCAGCTCAAATTGGAGAGGGGAGAAGATTTGATGGATTGGATGATACTATAGAATTGGGGATCTGGGATCCTGGAATTGGGACAGGTGATTATAGTATTTCCGCATGGGTA
>JAEOSP010000028.1 GCA_016840305.1 Candidatus Hodarchaeota archaeon | reverse complement strand
TTGGATACGATTGTATAATTCGTATGAATAAAGTAGGGATCTTGATTGATGTAAGTCATCTAAGTGACCAAACAGCGTTAGATGCCATTGAATCAAGTAGTAAACCGATAATCGTTTCTCATGCTGGTGTACGTGCCTTAAATCCAATCGCACGAATGTTTCCAGATGATGTTATTAAAGCATTGGCTGGAAACAAAGGTGTAATGGGAATAGAAGCAGCACCTGGTTATACAGCTACTAAAGATGACCCTATTCCAAGTATTGACACTTACATGAAACATCTTGAATATTGTATTGAATTAGTGGGAATAGATTATGTAGGTTGTGGTCCTGATACATTCTATGGCGATCATGTCGGATTATATCGCTTAGAAGATGAGCAGCTAAAATCTGGAGGTTTGGGGCATTATCCAAGACCTGGACAAAAAGGTGATGGGTGCATTGTTTCAGCTTTACCAGATTATGTACAGGGGATGGAAAATCCAACAGAATGTCTGCAAAATATTACACGCTGGATGGTCAAGCATGGATATTCTGACCCTGAAATTGCTAAAGTAATCGGTGGTAATGCATTAAGATTATTGAAACAAGTGTGGTAATCTTAATTTAATACCAGTCTTTCTTTTTTCTTTTTTTCTTCCTTATCCATATTGTAAAAAACTCCTATGATAATAAAAGTACCAAAGAATGTGATAAGGAGAAGGGGAGGAAATCCAAGAAATAGAAAGAGGAATCCTGCAACTCCTGCAGAAGGGACGCGACCTAAGCGCTGGAAAAAAGCAAGAATACCAAAATTAGTTGCTGCTGCGTTCGAATCAATCGAGATAAAGCTGAGGGTAACTGACGGTCGCCAGAAGGCAACAACGGCTCCTAGAAAACCATATGCGATAGTTATAAATCCTTGGGCATGATCAGGTATAAAGAATGCTGTAAATACAAAGATGACCCAAATTATCCCAACGATTTCACCTACAATAAGTCCAGCTACTCTACCGAATTTATCAACAAATATTCCTGCTGGATAAGCTAGTAAAACCATAACTATTGTCTCTATCAAAGTTAAAGTTGCAATAAAGGAAATATCAACTTTAAATACGAGCATATAAATGGTGTTTGCAATTGATAGCGGTAATCCCCAAATAAACGCATCAATTGCAAATGTTATTGCAATTAGTCGTGAATTAGGATCCTTTAATACTTTAATCAGGGGAAAATTTAGCTTCTGGGTATTGGGTTTGACATCGTGAAGCAGTGATAAGTTGATTACAAAGCTTATAAGAATTAAAATCAATCCTAGTTGAAAGAAGAACTTAAAGTTCATTTCTCCAACTCTAAGCATGAATGAAGCTATTATTCCTGCTAGATATGACGAATTATATACAATGGAAAAAGCTAATCCTCGATTTTTAGTTGAGGATTCATAAATAAGCCCCTGAAGAGGAGCATCGTAGAATCCCACTCCTAAATTGAAGAGAATAATACTTGGTAAAAGAAAGAGGATATCTCTTATCCCAGTTGAGAGTCCTAAGAGTCCTAGGATGCTCAACAATTGGCCAGAAATAATATTTAGTTTTCTTCCATATAAATCTGCTAGAAATCCGAGAATGAGAGGGATGACTGCAGCAAACGCCCCTATAGATATTATTAATCCTAGAATTTGAGCAACCGCTTGGTTTGATTCATATATTGAAACCAAATAGGGCTGAATTTGAATCATAAACACAAAATTGACAAATCCCCATAGAAAATTAGTAACAGTCAAAGTATATATATTTAAATTTAAGAAAGACGCTAATTTCACGGTTCAGAACCTCAATATTCTATACCTTTAGGCTATTATCATTTAATTTTGATCTGGTAAACTGAAATAGTTCAAAAATGATGTAATTATCAATGATTGTGACTTAATTGGATTTTATACTAATTCCAATCGATGATTAAATATTTCTATGCGTGCATAAGTATCTGGAAATGTAAGGTCCTCTTGTACAAAATAATGAGAATTTTGAATGGTAATATCTAAAGATAGTTAAAGGACTAAAATTTATTTTTACAGAACCTCATTTGTATCAAAATTAAGGTGAATTTACCAATGAAAGAACTAAAAATAGGTAACGCTAAAAGTGAACCTGGAGAATTAACCTATGGGTTTATTGATGGTATTGAGCTTCCAACAGGAATCACCGAAAAAATTCCCGTTATGATTGCCCAAGGCCTTGAAGATGGCCCAACCTTCTTTTTAACAGCGAATGTTCATGGTTTTGAACTTACTGGAGTAGCGGTCATTCATGAATTAATTACTGAACAACTAGCTCAAGAATTGAAAGGTACTATTGTTGCGATTCCAACGTTGAATCCTTCCGCTTTTCGTAAATATCATCATAAAGCTGAATATGACGATAGAGATCCAAATAGATTATTCCCAGAAGGAAAATTTGCGAAGAAAGATAGTGATAATGGCGATAAAGAATACCCGCTACTATATGAGCATATAACTAATAAAATTTACTCATATTTTGAAAAATATGCCGATTTTCATATTGATTTCCACAATCATTCTCTTCTATCAATTCCGTATGCGATCTTGGATCGGTTATTTTACGAGGATGAATCCAAAAAAGAAGAGGCTGAAAATCTCTTAGAACGAGAAAAGGAAATGGTGGAGTCTTTTGGAATGCTGGTATGTACCGAATTTCCAGCCAATAAATACTTAAAGATGAAACTTCACCGATCAGTTTCAGGATCTACTTTTAACAGTCTCCGAATCCCTGCGTTTACTGCAGAGCTTGGGGAAAATCGGTTTCTAGTGCCTGAGGTAATTGCTGGTTCAGTTAAAGGTACTAGAAATGTCTTAAAATGGGCTGGAATGCTTGATGGACCTATTGAACGAATAACTGAATTTCCAGTACCAAAACCAAAAGAGCGAACTAGAAGATTTGATCATCCACGAGCCAAACGATCAGGTATAGTGAGATTTATTGTAAAACCAGGTGATTATGTTACAAAGGGACAACCAATTGCTAAATTTACTGATATTGTTGGAAGGCCTTTAGACGATGGATATATACGAACTGAGCACGATGGGTATATGGTATCCCTTCAAACAAAGATGACGGTCTATCCGAATGATACGATAGCAGAAATGGGAATTAAGGATGAGCACCCTCTTGTGGTACCAATTCCTTCTGAAAAAGGATGATGGTATTTCAGAATTAATCAAAAATATTTGCTGTTAGGAATAGCAGAGCTAGATAGGAAATTTTTGCACAATTATTTTTTTTAACCAAAAAATGATTTCTGACGATTTGTAAAAATATCAAAAAAAAAGGGGAAAATAAGAAGAGAACGCTTTTACTTGCGTTTTCTCCTTATTAAAGGTATTGATATCAACATTGCAATAAAGATTGCTGTTATTTCAAATCCAGGAGTTCCAGCCGTCGTGGTTGTAGTAGTCTCAGGCTCTTCAGTAGTGGTTGTCACTACTGGTACTGTTGTGGACTTGTAGTAACCTGGTACCTCACGAACACCATCATCATCAGTGTCTTTATACCCCGCATCTTCTAGCATTTGTCTGGCTTTAACAACATCCAGATCATAATGTTCAATGTTGGGATTGTTAAATGCGGCGAAGAACACTGAAGGGATGACGGAATCAGTAACTGTTGCATAATCACCAAAAGCAAATTGTGCTATAGCAGCTGGATCTATTGCATAAGCAATGGCTTGTCGTACAATTGGATCATCTAATGGTTTCACTGCAAAATTAAATTGCAAGTAGTAATCCCATTGTGAAACAGCTAGGTTTACACACTGTATATTCTCATAAGTCTTACCTGGTCCGACTGCATCTATTAAGTCTGTAGACATGGTTTCATATCTTTCAGAGTCATAGATACCTGTATTCATTCCCAAAATTCGAGTCATTTCGCTAATATCAACTTCTATAGTGAAGTTTTCTATCTTTGGATAAACACTTGAAGGGTAAGGAGTTACAGTGGAAAATTGAGGCATTGAAGCTCCACCTGTGTACCAATAATTATCGTATTTATCAAAAATGTGGAATCCAGAATCTCCTCTTGCTCCATCAATATATTTAAATGGCCCTGAACCAATATGAGCATCATAATCAGATGGATTATCCCATCGTTCGCCAGTAATGTTCGCACCAGTCCAAATGTGTTGAGGTACTATGTTGACTTGACCGATATCATCAACAGCCCATGAGTATGGTTCTGTTAAGGTTATCATAATTGTTTGACCATCGATTGCTACTGTATCAATTTTTTCAACACTAGAAAACGCTGGAGTACCTGTTCCATTGGCAACTACGAAATCAAGAGTGAATTTCACATCATCAGGTTGGAGAAGTTCACCATCGTGCCAAGTAACACCTGTTCTCAGTGTGAAATTAACTTTTAGACCGTCAGCAGACTGACTCCAACTCTCTGCAAGCCAAGGAACTTTTTGTAATGATTCATTGTAAGCAATGAGCGTATCATAATGCAGGTTTGCTGCAAAGCCTGATCGTGCATCTGTGTAAAGGAACGGATTCAAGTGATTTACATCACTGGGATATGCCATAACGAATTTGGTATCACCCGTCATGTTCATGATTGTCCATGGATTGAACCCAGTGAAAATCCCACCAGGCATCGCTGCAAATCCATCCCATTCTGTTGAAACGAAGTGGGCATCATTTGTCAAGAATAGGGGAATATAAGGTAATAAATCCGCATACAAGGCTTGTACATCGAATAAAGCTGCTTTCAGCTCTATTGGATTTGAAGCATTCTGACTGATTTCCAAAGCATCGTCCAAAGTGTCGTTGAACATGAAGGCTAGATTGTCACCCCACGGATAATCTTGACTAGAGTGTCCTCGGAAGTAAACATGGTTGGGAATAGGACTATATCCACCAGCCATCTCGTACATTTCATAATCACGATAATCGTTTACCACAGCACCAGCTGGACCATCAAGACGTCCTCCTTCGTAGATTTGAGGATAAAAAACTTCATCATTCAGTTGAATAACATTCACTTCTACCCCTATCTCTGCTAAAGCATCTTTTATTCCTAAACCTGCATCAACAGATATTGTATCCCAATCTAGTACTAAAAGATCAAATGAAAGCTCTTCTTTTTGAGGTTGTGCAGAAACTGCTGCAAACGCTGGAGAAGAGAGACTGGTAACACATAGTAATACAAAAGTTAATCCAGTTAGGAAAATCTTATAATTCTTATTCATTTTTTCACCAATTGGTTTGCGCTAATAAAGGGATTTACAAAAATAACCTTTAAAATGTGAAATTAGATTATCTTCACATCTCTTAGCTGCTTTATCAGTTATGAAAAAATAACTTAATAACCTTTCTAACAATGCAGTTGTTTTTAATCGCACCAGATATCTTTTAAGGTAGGGGCCTTTAAATAGAAACTTTTCAGAGATAAATTACGGTGAATATTGTCAATAAATGTTATCTTGTCTGATAATATACCTCTACAGTTTTTTATTCAACAATACTTGCACCATATCTCTCAATAAGTTCCCGTGCTTTTTTCACACGCCTTATATGCTTTTTCCAAGAATAAAAGGATATTCCTAAGGCCAAGGCTGCGAAAAAAAGGATGTATATGGGCCATACAATGAATACAAGCGAATTATCGTATTGATATTGATTATAAATATCATAGGTTTGAATCTGCACACTATACTCTCTTGTGCTAAAAAAACCTGAACTGAAATAAAGGTAGACGCGTGAATCATCTGTCGCGATTAATGACACACAACGGATTTTGATCTCAAACAAGATAAAACTGTCTCCAGGGAGCGTATCAAGCGAAGGGAATGAACTAGAAGGAAAAGATATATTTTCTATTAAATTTCCATCAATCTCTCCTCGTAAAGTCGTTGAAACAATCTCTACTACTCCTTTATCCACCTCTACCTCAAATGTTAGATTTTTCAGAGCCGAAAAACCTTTATTAGATATGTTGTATGTCAGAGTTTGTATCTCGTTATGAGTCAAAGACAATCTAGGTACTACAAAACCTACAAGTTCAAGAGGAACACTAGTGACCGCTAGAATTGGATATTTTATTGATAATGAACCTATTCCATACCCTAATAGATAAACCTCTCCTTCAATTTTTGTCCTGACAACCTGTTCATTACCATCTTTGAGCAAGAATGTTTTATAAAGTACAATTGGATTCGTTAAGAATTCTTTAGAAGCTGTTACTGAAAAATTTGTATGCTTTTCTTCAAAAGGACCAAGATTCCCAATATCATGAGTATCACTTTCACCCTCAGCCAGAAAAAGTCCGCTTTCCAATATTAATTTGATAGAAATATTATTCTGGGTTGAACCTGAAAGGTCATCTATTGTAATAGTTAGATTTATTGTCTCCCAATACTCCATACTTGTGGGAGTTGAAATTTCCAAGAAAAAATCAGCATCTGCCTGAAATACTGCATGATCGGTAGTCACTCCAATGCCAGTATGAATACTAAGGGTCATGCCCGAAACTATACACAGTAAAAAGAGAATTTTCCTTTTTTTTCGATTTCTTAATCTAACCAACATGCTGAATACCGTCCATTTCTCATCATTAGATCTGGTTCTTCTTCTACACATTTTTGCATTTTGAAAGGACAACGAGGTGCAAATCTGCATCCTGGAGGGAGATGAATAGCTGTAGGAATTTCTCCTTCAATTTCTATTCTCTCCCTTTTTGCATCAGGATCAGGTACAGGGATATTTGATATCAGAGCTTTTGAATATGGGTGATGAGGTGTCTGAATTATCATATTGATTTCACCCATTTCAACAATTTTTCCTAGATAAAGAATAATTAGTCGTTGACCCAAGTATCTTGCTTGAGCTAAATCATGAGTAATAAATAAAATTCCCATGTTATAGGTAGCTTGCAGATCTTGGAGTAAATTAAGTATTTCTATCCTAGTATTGGCATCTAACATACTAGCTGGCTCATCAGCAACAATGAATTCAGGATCTAAGACCAAAGAGCGGGCAATAGATACACGTTGTCTTTGTCCTCCAGATAATTCATGAGGGAAACGAATACTAAACTCTGAAGCTGGAATCAGACCCACGTCTTCTAATGCTTGAGCAACCTTCTTTGGGATTTCTGAGCGAGCCACATGTTTGGTAACATGAAGTGGTTCGCTAATGATGTCATATACAGTCATTCTAGGATCTAAGGAGTCGTAAGGATTTTGAAAGATCATTTGCATGTGTTTTCGCAATTTTTTGATTTTTCTTTCCTTTTCTTTCGCAATATCCATTCCTTTATAGATAATTTTTCCTGCAGTTGGATTTTCAAGCCTAAGTATTAATCTTGCTGCAGTTGTTTTCCCTGATCCGCTTTCTCCCACCATACATACCACTTCTCCCTTCTCAATTTTGAAAGATATTTTATCCACTGCATGAACAAATTCCTGCTTTACAAGTCCACCTAGTATCCCTGTTCGTGTAGGAAATAATTTTACTAAGTTTTCTATTGTAAATAAATTTTCAGATTCTGAACTCATACGATTAACTCTCCTGCATGAAAACATGCAACAAGATGGTTTGAATTAGAAAAAGGTGAAAATTTAGGAATTTGATCTTTGCATTCTTTTGTAGCTAGCGGACAGCGAGGGTGAAATCGACACCCTGATGGTGGGTTAGCTAAATCTGGGGGAAGACCTGATATTGGCTTTATACGCTTGCTTTCTCCAATAATACTCGGAAATGCTCTGATCAACATTTTTGTATATGGATGAGCACCTTTATGAAAGATCGTAGTAGCATCACCAACTTCCACTAGATTTCCAGCGTACATTATTGCAACATTATCACATGATTCAGCGATTACACTCAAATCATGAGTAATGAATATAATTCCAAGCTTATATTGTTTCTGTAGTTCATTTAGAAGTTTCAAAATCTTTTTCTCTACTATTACATCTAAAGCGGTAACCGGTTCGTCAGCAATCAGTAGCTTAGGATCGCAGGCCATAGCCATTGCAATAATAGCTCGCTGTTT
>JAEOSP010000300.1 GCA_016840305.1 Candidatus Hodarchaeota archaeon | reverse complement strand
CTTTTCTTCGACTACATTATGCATACTTACAGGAATTCTGACCATTGAAGCAAGGGTAATTAAATCTGCACCGATATGTCCATAACATAAAGATCCATGATTGGCACCCCAATTATTCATTACATCATAAACACTTCTAAAGGCACTCTTCCCTGTTAATCGTGGAGCAAACCAAGTTGTTGGCCAAGTAGGATCAGTACGTTCATTAAGAATTTTATGAATCTCTTTTGGAAGATCTACCGTCCAACCCTCTGCAAGCTGTAAAACGAGTCCCAGACCTTTTACTATGTTTAATCTTGACATAGTTATCGGCATTCCACCCCTTGTTAGAAAATTCGTAGAAAATCCACCTCCCCTAAAATAAGCAACAGTCGCAGCATGCCAAGTCGTGAATTCACAACACTTCTTTGCTTCCTCTTCTGAGATTTCCCAGAAAGGTTTTATTGCCGGAACTCCATTTATTTCTTGTTGCCCCGTTCCGTCCATCGCAGCTGGTCCAGAGTTAATTAAATGTATTATTCCATCTTTAGCTAACCCTGTTAATTCTTTACTAGTTACCCGTTTCACTGCGGCTGGACTCCAATAGGTCCTTACATCAGCAAAGATTTGTGCTGTGTTGGTTAATAAGTGCCCGAAAAGCATTGCTAATCCATTTAATGAATCATTTTCAGTTGCTACTAGGTATGGCTGACGGATACCATTCCAGTCAAATGATGAATTTAGAAGTGACTCCAAAAAATCTCCATTTGGCATCCAATCAGTCCAATGTCTTTGTCCCTGAAATCCTGAAACAATTGCATTATGACCAAGAGACTCCTCTCCATACCCCAATTCTTTTAACCTTGGATTTCCGACCAACAAATCACGCACAATCATGGCCATCTTAACCATTAATTCCCATTCCTTATCTTTTTGTTCCCTTGTCTTTTGTATCTGAGGGGGATTATGATCTTTTCCTTCTTTACAATACTCCTTTACCCATTTAATTGCTTTTTCGAATTCTTCTTTATCATATATTTCTTCTTTTATTCTCCGGCTTATCTCAGACATATCCACATATTCATTACGCATTCCCAAATAATCTTGGAATTGATTTTCTATAACAATAGAACCCGCAATCCCCATGGACACAGATCCAATTGAAAGATATGATTTTCCTCTCATCCATGCAACTGCCAATCCAGCCTTTCCAAAACGTAAAAGTTTTTCTTTAACATCCTCGGGGATAGCCCTGTCATCTGCGTCTTGAACATCCTGCCCATAAATTCCAAAAGCTGGAACACCTTTTTGAGAATGAGCTGCTAAAACCGCCGCAAGATACACTGCACCAGGTCTTTCTGTACCGTTAAAACCCCATATTGCTTTCGGAATAAAAGGAGTCATATCCATAGTTTCCGCACCATAACACCAACTAGGAGTAACGGTTATTGAAATTCCCACATTTTCTCTTCGAAATTTATCCGCACATTCAACAGCTTCAGCTACACCACCGATAGTGGTATCAGCAATTATACACTCAACATCCATACCATTAGGATGTTTCAAGTTCTTAGTTAAAAATTCTGCACAGGCATTAGCCATATCCATTGTTTGTTCTTCAAGGGTATCTCGAACGCCCATTTCCCGACCGTCAATTGTAGGCCGTATTCCTATTTTTGGAATAGATCCTCTAAGTCTTTTCTTACCAACATGTTTTTGCATTTTTTACTCACTTTCCTAAGTACTTGATAAGTGCTCAAATATTCGTTATTTTATTCAATTATTTTATAATACTTTATACTTTTCCCTTTTATTCTTTAACTGCTTGAAAAAGGGCTTCAATATTTTCAGGAGGCGTGTCAGGAAGAATTGCCTCATGACTAGGTGAAATGATTAAACCTGTGGGCATTAGACTTTTTAATTCATATACTTTTTTCTTAACCTGATCAGCACTACCAAATACTAATAACTCCTGAGCATCTACTCCTCCACAAAATGAAACTTGATCAGAATAATACTTCTTTAGCCTTTTGAGTTCCATATTAACTGCTAATACTTGTATAGGATGTATAGCATCTACACCTAATTTTATTAATTCAGGAATTACCTCAAAAATTGAACCACAAGAATGATAAATAACTTTTAAACCATAAGATTTTGCTTGATTAACAATTTTTTTTGCGCCCGGCATTGCAAATTTTCTTATATTGTCCGGAGAAAGCATTAAACGTTTCTGACCTCCGAAATCATTTCCAATTAAAACAGCATCGAGCATACCTTTAGTTGCCTCATAGAAAATTTTATTAGCTTTAAGATAGAACTCAATGATTCTGTCATGAACAGCATTAAATATATCCGGAACCCTCAGCATTTTAACAAAAGCCGTTGACATTCCGAATGCCGAATAAACATCTTGAAAATGTGATGACCAGAGG
>JAEOSP010000299.1 GCA_016840305.1 Candidatus Hodarchaeota archaeon | reverse complement strand
CCATACAAAATTTCTTAAAGCAACCTTCGGTATCTGCTACTGGTGAAGGAATAAAAGAAACAACTGATATATTAATGAGGAAAATAACTAAACTGGGAGGGGAAAATGTACACCTAGCAGAGACTATGGGAGACGAATTCGGCCATCCAATTGTTTATGGTGAGATAATCACAAGCAGTGATAAACCAACTTTGTTATTTTATTCCATGTATGATGTTCAACCTGTATATCCTGAAAAATGGATCATTAATGGAGAAAAGAAAATTAATCCATTTGGTGCAGAAATCCATAATTATGAATGGTTTGAAGGTTTTTCGGGAAAATGTTTAATTAATAGAGGTGTTACAAACCAGAAAGGACCCACTTTAGCGGCCTTTAATGTCTTAGAAACATTTCTCGAAGAAAATGGTAAATTACCCATCAATATCATTTTTGCAATAGAAGGTGAAGAGGAATTAGGTAGTCCCCATCTTCAAAAATTTATAGAAGACTATTCTAAAGAACTTAAACAAGCTACTGCTGTATATTTCCCAATGTTTTTTGAATCATTCAAGGGAGAGATCAAATTTTTCTTAGGTGTTAGGGGAGTTATTGAAGCTAAACTATTTTGTTCTGGTGGGGATTGGGGAGGTCCTGTAGGGAGAAATTTACACTCATCAAATTCAGGGTTGGTTCAAAACCCAATTTTTAAGCTTATAGAGGCTTTAAACTCTCTTAAAGATGATAATACTAATGAAATTTTAGTTCCTGGTATAATGACTGACTCTAATATCACAGGCCCCTCTCAGGAGGATGAAATGCTTATCAAAGATCTTGTTGAGAATACTAATTTTGATGAAATGAAACGATCGATGTTTGTTTCAAAATTTCGCGATAAATCAAAAGAAGAATTAGAGGGAAGAGACGCCTTCATTGAGCAACTTTTCAAACCAGGACTATCAATAAATGGTATAGAAGGAGGGTACTATGGAGAGGGGGGTATGACAATCATACCCCATGAAGCAAAGGCAAACTTAGATATTAGATTACCTCCTTTTCAAACTGTTGACTATATTAAGGATTGTTATCAGAAATTTATTAATGAAAATTTCCCGATGATTAAATGTAATTTAGGGGCAGGTTATGGACCAGCTAAAATGTCACCCACTCATCCATTGATTCAAATAACTAAGAAAGTGTATGAAAGATTTCATAAGAGGCCAATAATGGTACCTTTACTAGCAGGATCCGCTCCTTTCTCAATGTTTCAATCGATTTTAGGATTACCATTTGTTTACGGAGGATTAGGACATGGTGGACAAGTTCACTCTCCCTTAGAATACGCGGTTATCGAGTCGAATAATCCGAATGTCGGAGGGATACGTGATTTCGAAATATTCACTGCTACTTTATTCTCAGAGTTTGCTAGCCATTTACCAAAATAAACAGAAAGAATGATACCTAGTAGATTTCCAAAGCATCAAGAGTGATATCTGCCAAAGTCGCGCAACCTGTCATCAACATAGCCTTAGCAAGAGTTTTCTGTAAATACTCCATTTGTAGCTTGACACCTTCAGCGCCACCACCAACTGCAGCCCTAACAATATCACGCCCAACAAGGCAAGCATCGGCTCCTAAAGCAAGCATCTTTAAGACATCATATCCAGTACGTATTCCTCCATCTACAATGATCATAGTTTCTAATTCTTTTAAGACTTCAACTATCTCTGGTAATACTTCGGCAGTTCCTGGAGTATGGTCAAGTACCCTTCCGCCATGGTTTGAAACAACGACTGCTGAGGCGCCTGCTTCTACAGCTGCAATTGCATCTTCTGGACACATAATTCCCTTTATAATAACGGGAAGAGAGGTTGACTCTACGAGTTCTCGAATATCCTCGGGAGTCTTTCGGAATACAGGTTTGTTGTGTATTGTCATCATATAGCTACCTGCTCCATCCGTATCAACCCCAACCGCAGTAGCGTTGCATGTTAACGCTTTATCAAAGAATTGTTTTATCACTTCTTGTTCACGAGGTTTAACAATCTTCACCCCGCCAGCATTTGCTTCTGCAATTGCATCTAGTCCATAAGAAGATTCTATTGAGTATGTATAGGTATCTCCACGCCAACCAATTGTTTCTGCGTCACGACAACCCTGAATTACAGCTCTACAGAACTCCTTTTCTGTGATAACAGAATCTCCCCCAAAAGAATTAACACCCGTGACTGAAGCAGCCATTATCGGCATCGATAATTCCTTGCCAAAAAAATTAAATATTGTGTTTGGTTTGATACGTTCTCCAACTAACTTCATTTTTAGTGTTATTTCTCTTAAAGCAAGCCAATTATTATTGAATGATGCTCCTGACCCAATTCCTCCAAATCCTAATGGTCTTCCATAATGGTTTCCTTGGCAAAATCTTGTGGGCCCTCCATCACAATCTTTGTAGACCATACAAACCTTAGCTGCCTTTAATTTTTCTCGTGCGGCATCTCTTACATCTTCTAAAGTCAACCTTTCTTTCATTTTGCTTATCCTTCTTTCTATCATATCTATCTAAATTTATTGATTAGTTCTGTAAGTTTTTCTTTATTTAAATCCCTTTGCCATAATGGACGTTTATCTTTCTTGTATATCTGAATATTCTCATTGTAAGTTGGTCTTTCGTTAATATAGAAAACTCCTAATGGAAGTTTTTTCTGTTCTAAAGCTCTTCTAAGTGCTTCATTCTGATCATAGGGATCATAATCATCCTCTAGATAGTATGTGTTGTCACGGTACCACTGGTAGGTGTTGATCCTATTAAAACTAACACATGGGGAGAAAATATCTATGAATGCATACCCTTTATGAGCCACTGCCTTTTTTAATATCTTTTTTGTTTCTTCTGCATTTCCAACAAAAGCTCTTGCTACAAATGAAGCATTTTGAGCTATTGCGACTGCTAGTGGGTTAAATGGGGTATTATATACACCTAAAGTTTGTACCCCAGTTACTCGCCCCAACTGACTTGTTGGAGAAGCTTGCCCTTTAGTCAATCCATACACAGAATTATTGTGTACAATGTTCACGATTTCAGGATTATACCTGATAGTATGCAGAAAATGATTCCCTCCCTCAGAGTAAGTGCACCCATCACCGCTGAGGGCGAACACAGTCAAAGTCGGGTTCGCTGCTTTGATAGCTAAAGCATTAGATAAGTATCGTCCATGTAATCCATTAATCATATTTCCTTTAAGGAAATGACTAAATTTCCCAGCTTGACCTATGCCTGTAATAATTGCTACATCTTTAGGGGACAATCCAAGATCAGCCATCGTTTCTTTCAAGATTTTCAAGGATGGAAAATTTCCACATCCTGGACACCAGTGAATTTCTACATTCTGATCAAAATCTGAAGGTTTTACCATTCTTTACACCACGTCCTCCAGTTTCTTTACCAGCTCTTCCACAGAAAATGGATATCCCGTAAATTTAAGGATTTTATCTTTAATCTGAATCCCTGTTTCCAATAATATGACTTTACTAAACTGTCCTGTTGCATTATTCTCTACAATGACTACTTTGTTTGCTTTACGGAGAAATTCCTTCGCTGATTTATGCACTGGATATACTTGTGAAAAATGAAGATGAGCAACCTTTTTTGAGTCAAAAACCGAATTTTTCAATGCTTCTTGTATCAAATGATATGTACTTCCCCAACTAACGACCAAAGTTTGGAACTCACTAGTTCCCTGTAATTTTGGTTTTAGAGCATTATTTGTTAATCCTTTCAGTTTATTTAAACGTTTTTCCACCATTTGTGTCCTAATAACTGGATTTTCTGTTATCTGACTATCTTCTGTATGCGTATGGCTATCAACACGTACGGTTCCTTTTCCATAACCTGGAATACCTCTAGGAGAGATTCCATTCGGAGTAATAGTATATCGTTGATAACCTTCATCGGTTTCAACTATTGATTTGTTAATACTGAGATTCTCATGATCTAAGGAGGGAAGATTATAGCTTGAGTTAATGAAATAATGATCAGTCAGTATAATTACAACCACTTGCCATTCAGTAGCAACATTAAACGCCATTTGTGTTAGTTTAAACGCTTCTTTCAACGTTCCTGGAGCGTATATTACACGTGGGAAGTCACCGTGACCCGCATATAATGCCAATTCTAAATCACCCTGCTCTGTTCTTGTTGGCATTCCTGTTGCAGGACCAGGACGTTGTCCTAGATGTATGACTAATGGCATCTCCGTTATGCCTGCTAAACTAATTCCCTCGGTCATCAATGCAAACCCACCTCCAGAAGTGGTAACTAACGCCCTCCCACCAGCATACCAAGCTCCAAAGGCTTTGTTAACTGCGCTTATTTCGTCCTCCGTCTGATCACTTATAATTCCGAAATCCAAACGGTTTAGTGCCAAAAACGTTCCAATACCCGTAGAAGGTGCCATGGGATAGAAAATTACATAGTTACACCCTCCTGCTATTGCTCCAAGAGCAATGGCATCTCTTCCATTCATATATAACTCTGAAGAAACTGTATTTTCTTTTGTGAACTCGAGATCTAAAGGTATCTGGTTATTAGCAATATACTCATCTGCCAAGTCACAACCACGATTAGCGGCATCTACATTTTTACTAACTATTTCAGAACCCTTTTTATGAAAACGATTTGTCAATAAATCCTCAATAAGCTTGCGATCAGTCCGAAAAAGCCCTGCAAGTAAGCCTACTGCAACGCTATTTGAATAAACACGATTCCCAATGTCTAGTGCAACTTTTTCATAAGATGTATCAATGAATAGGTGAGATGTCGCTAATGGTTCATTTTCAAAGAGTTTTTTATCACCAATAATACAGGATGACTTCGTCAATCGATCTTGGACATGTGAAATAGCTTCCTTACTAAAAGGAATAAGGATATCAATTTTATCACAATATGCTCGTACTCTTTCTGTTGATACTCTGATCGTAGTTGAATTAGTTCCACCTCTAACTCGAGACATAAATTCAGATGTTGAAAATACATGAAGACCCGATTCCTTTAGTACTTTTGTTAATAGTGACTCGACTGTTGCAATTCCTTGCCCAGCAGCCCCTACTAGGACTATTGATATGGATTTCTTTGATTCAGATGTCATGATTTCTACCTTACTTACCAGAGAAACTACTTTAGGTTGGTATTGAAAGTATCTGTGGATTTTGTCAAATGATATCCCCTAGTTAGATATTGCCTTTTTATTTATTTTTTTGTAAAAATCAAAAATTCAATTACACAATACCCATATTAATACCATTGATCCTTATATTGACTTCAAGGCTTCCTTTAATTTTGAGGTTATCTCAGGATCTTCCTTTAGCTCACTTTTTTGGGCTATAAGTACAATTCCATCATTTTCAAATCGGGGAATTACATGAAAATGGACATGAAAAATTTCCTGCATAGCAACTCTTTCATTTCCTTGATAAACATTAACCCCATCACATTTAAGGACTTTCTTTACAGCCTTTGCCACGCGACTTACCGTTGCACCTACTGCTTCTGCATCCTCGATAGATATATCGTATAAAGTCGCTGAATGATTCTTAGGAATAATTAAAGTATGTCCTTTAGCAATAGGATAAATATCTAAAAAAGCAATGGTCTTTTCATCTTCATACAGTTTAATACTAGGAATTTCTCCTGCAATGATTTTACAAAAAATGCATTCGTCCATGTCTCTACCTCAAAATCGAATTATTATTTTGATAACTGATTTTACTGAATTAATCTCTTAATTTTTCCTGTTGTCCTAATGACAGTTTTATTGTTTAAGAGAACGACGTAATTTCTCAGAAACAACTTAATTACTGTAGCTTTGATTGGCAGGGACGATTATCTTTCTTCTTTCTCACAGTACCAAGAAATAGTACAATGAAAATACTTTCAAAGAGAAAAATTGCTGATGAAACTGCATTTTTACTTGGTACTTCTGTTATCCACACTTTAATCTGTCCCTCAGCATTGCTAGAAACAATGACATCAGAATCATCATCATTATCTAAATCAGCTGCATAACAACGAGCACCCTGAAAATTAGAGGAAATAATGTGTTCTATGAATAATGTACTACTTTTTCCCATATGTTCAAACCAACTAACCTTTGTATCCCCTTGAGATACTCCTATAATGTCTATATCTTGATCATTATCTATATCAGAAGGAAATGCATCTACAGATATGTGATGAGTATTGGAGAGTCGATGTTGTACAAAAGATTGATTACCAATATTTTCAAACCAGTCTATTGTTCCTGCTAGTGATGCAGCAATAATATCAACATCAGAATCCTTATCAAGATCACATGGATAACCTGAATGAGCTCCATAGTATCCTGAAACAATTATATGTTCAAAAAATTGCTTATTTCCATCATTTTCCCACCAAGAAATATTTTCACCACCAATTGATGTTGTTATCAGGTCCAAATCATTATCTCCATCCATATCAGTTGAAAAAGCAAAAGTAGCATCGTAGAAGTTTGTTGATATTGTATTTTCTGTAAAATTTTCATCCCCATCATTTTCCCACCACGTCACTTTTTTAGCAGAATTTCCGGTACTAAATATGTCTATATCACCATCATTATCCAAATCACATGCTTTTATTGTATAAGCTCCTTGATATTCCGTCATTATACTGTGCTTCGTGAAGACGAGGTCGGTATTTTCAAACCAAGCAATCTCATCTGCAGAGTGTGCAGAACCCAATATATCAATATCACCATCTTTATCCAGGTCTATTGGAAAAATATTCAGAGCTCCATCAAAATCGTTGTAAATTATGTGTTT
>JAEOSP010000298.1 GCA_016840305.1 Candidatus Hodarchaeota archaeon | reverse complement strand
CGGAAATTCAAGCTGAATTTTTTAATATAACGAAGATATTAAAGAATAATTCCTTCAATTTTGATAATCAAACCATTGAAACTATTTGGTGGATTAATGAACTACATTCAGCAATAGATTTCTCTTTTGTAGGGGATTTTGGAAGTTGGATTCAGAATGGGAAAGGATTATTCATTTTAAATCGCTATTTTGATAAAACACCTCTAACTGAATTGAATTGGTTAGGAATAAACAGCTATTGGCCTGAAGTATTACCTTTGACTGGAGAGTCTTTAACTCATCAAATCGTACTTAACAACGAAACTCTTTCCACTCTAAACTTGAATCAGCTTTCTTACGAATTCAATGGCAGTTCATCTTGGGTAAAGCTTAACGATCGATCAGTACTTCTTGCAGAAATCTCACACAAAGAGAATATCCCTTTTCTGAATGATTTTGATTCAGGAATATGGATGGTTCAAAAAAGGGTTATTGTAGGAAGCTTTTCTCTTATATCCTCAGAAGTACGAGATAATACTAGTTTTAAATTTTCAGGAGTCGAATCTATCTCCGATAAAAGTTTGAGCGAAATTTTAGGAGATATAGCACGTTTAACAATGGAACCATTACCCAATCCAGTGGGAAATTTTCAAATCCCTGAATTGAGTCAAATAATATCCACTGGAGTTTTAGTAACAGCAGCAATACTGTCTTTCATAGGATTGCTGAAATTTGGGGTAATTTCTAAGTTAAAAGAATTAATAGTAAGTGGTTCTATTGGTAGTTTTCTGTTTTTAGCGCATATAGCATATTCTCCTCAAAAAAGAAGAATGAGCGAGGATGATTTGTTGGATAATGAAATGCGAATGCAGATTATCGACTTTCTAGAAGAAAAAGGAGAGCAGGGTGCCCATTTAAGAGAAATTCAAAGGATAATAGGCTGTGGGATTTCTTCACTTCTTTGGCATTTACAGGCATTGGACGATTTTAATCTTGTAACTCATCATAAAATAGGAAAATATCACATTTTTTATCTAACAGGTACGGAATCACTTCAAACTACTGAAATTGCTTTAGCATTGAAGAGTGATGTTGCAAAAGAGTTATGTCGTGTACTCTTACGTAAAATTAAACCTCTTTCTCTATCAAAAATTTCATCAGAAATTGATGTTCATCATTCAAGCATTCAGCACCACATAAAGAGACTTTCAGACTTGAGTGTAATAATAATTCTAAAGGAGAAAAAGAGATCTTCATATATTGTTAATCCCAATAAGGTTGAATCACTATCAAAAATCTTGGAGGTAGCCTCCTGAATGAATAACAAGAGTACCCTCCTTCGGATAAATCTGATTCTCCTATTCACATTAATATTAATTCTTTCCATGGACTTTTCCGTGAGTGGAAACATTCAAGTTTATCAGTTTAGTCAGCTGGATGAATTTTTTGAAGAGGATCTCTTTGGAATTAAGCTTGATTCAGGTTTTCCTGGGTCGACTGCTATACAATTAATCTCGAATATTATAACTGGTGAGAATATACCAAATCAGACTGATCCACACCCAACAATGGATAGTATTATTGCTTTGGTAGGTCATGAATCACAAGATATTCACTCTGCGTTTTTTGCAGTTGATAAATTGAGGAAGATGGAATATATACCACCTTTTGGTTCGTTTGAGTGGCAAGCATCCCTTCCCTTTGTCAAACATCTAATCCTATATGAACTCCCTTCAGGAGAGAATGTGGTCATGTCTCAAGATTTTTTGGGTATGGCGTTGAGATTAGAGGGGCAAGATTTTGACTATAATAATTACCAGGTTGGGTATGCCCATATTCCAATTGATTTTTTGGATTTCTTAAGTGATACTCTCCCTCCAAAATTTTCTCAAATTATGCATAATACTAGTTCCTCACCAATGTCGATTGCTGTTTTCAATTCAAATAATGATTTGACTATAAAAACAACTTACTACAACATTACCTATCTATTTCAAACTCAGAGTATTGATTTTGAAAACTTAGTTAATTTTGATATTTCAGATCATTTCTTAATGATTCAATTTGATACAGTAGAAATCACTATTAATCTACTAAAGCATTCAAATTCAATGGCCTCCGGAGTGGAAACCCACTTTGATATCAGAGTAGGAAATGTGATAAATTTAGTTATAAATGAAGAAAGACCTGATGAAGAAACGTGGAATCAATCGTATGAAGAACCTGTTGAAACCAACTATAATAGATTTATCGTTATAAATGATACATTTTCTTGGTATACAGGAGAGGAAATTGCAAAACGACTCTCCCTTTTTAATAAGACTTCTCTATCATTATTAATTTCCCAGAATACTGGAATTCTTGACGGAACGCAAAATAATGATAATTTTGAGATTGAGCTATCTGGACAGAATATATCGAAAGAGGAATTGTCACAGTCGGACCATACAGTAAATGATAATATCACCGTTTTACATAACGAAGAAATATTGTCAGCTACAATTGTTGACGGATATAATTTTGCTTTAGAAGAAGATACTGATACCAAAACTCTGTCAATTGCCCCAGCTTCAGTGAATCTTATTCCTTTAAACTACCTGCATCCAAGCTTGTACCGTACTAAGTTGTTTCTAAAGGAAACGTCATTGATATATGAATTAGTTGTCGAAAGCATCAAGCGGTTCATTGCCAATGACAATCTTACAAAACTAACCACTGACGAGATCTTGAAGAGAACGAAATCATACTTGAATGATGCTATATATGTCCAAGACTTGCAGATAGAAGATTGGAAGGGGTACCCATCAACCGTTAAATTACTTCACAGGGCATTACGTGTATATAATAGGGATATTCCAGAATATAATAACATTACTAGTTACCCTTTTCTTACAAGCGTTGGTATTTTAGTAATTTACTTGAAAATTTCTTCCCGAAAATCGAGAAAACAAGTGAAGATCGCAAGAAAATCCTAAAACGATGAACTTGTTAACCAAGATCAAAGTTATTTGATTTTAGTATAGACTTAGTATAGGTTGAAAATGATTTTTAACCGCGAATAGTTTCTCTATACGATTTTGCGGATATTAATAACATATGATGTTATAAATCAAGGTTGATGAAAACTATATAGACTTTGGACTCGAACAGATTCGATTTGAAAAAACAAATTGAAATTTCGAGAATTCCAAGAAAGGTGTTTTTATGATGAAGAAGAAATTTTTTATGGGAATATCGGTAATATTCTTACTGATACTTCTAACGTTTACTTCTCCAGTTCAAGCAGCGGATTATGCAGGGCACAACTTTAGTGAAGATCATTTTGCTGTTGAAATTGATCTTTTCCCAAGTGCAAATAACCCTGATGTAATTTACGACCTTGTTTCTGGGGTAGAAGGTACAGACTCAGTCCCTGACACTGATTTACAATTCTTTATGAGCTATATGAATGACTCTGGGATTGAAGTGGCTTATTCAGCTTTAGAAAAAATGGAACATTGGATAAAATTCCGTGATTTATTGCCTGAATCTGTAGTGACGGTTGTTGATAGCCCTCTGGCGGATCTAGCTTTCCCTGGTGCTTCAGCAGCTCTTGATGCGAATATTGTACATGTCAATGCAACTGCTCCATTCCAACAATTAGTCCAACATTTTGATACTCCTTGGGGTACTGATGCTTTTGTTACGAATAACTTCATGACATTAATTGCATATTCCAATGGTACTGGCACGGATCCATTACTAATGGATTCTGGAGATAATCTCTATATGGGGTATACTTTTGCCGTTCAAGAATTAGCTGACGCTTTAAACGCTAACTTAGCTCCACACACATCTTATCGAATTCCTCACTTTGATTATGAAGCCCGTTTTGAACAGACTGCTGCAGGCTATGATTTCGGAATAAATTATACCAACATGTTTGTATTATGGCAGGAAATTGATACGGAACTTAGAAGCCCAGATGTTCTCACTGCAGCTGGTTTACAACTTCCAGATACTAAAGGAATTGTTTATGGACAAGATATTGTCGCTGCATCTGTTCTCGATCATCTAGCTTTTGAATATTCATTTAAGGTCGAAGAAATCGAACTTCCAACTCCTGTTCCAATCACTGTTAATCTTGGAACTGTTGAGACAAAATATCATATTGGTGAAACAAACTTTTTAGTAACAATGAATGATGATGCTGCCTTTATTACTGCCAATGCAGGGATTTGGGAAGGTACACCTTTCGTAGAATCTCCTAGTTACACTTTAGACGTTCCTGCTGCTTTACAAGGAGTTAATTTAACTACTTTAGGAGTTTCAGCGACATTTCCAAGTAGTGTAAGCATTACTCTTCCAGAAATGGCGTTCTATATCGAAAATGATGCAAAGCTGAGAATGAGTATGGCTGACGCCTTTGGTTTGACTGTTGTCACTGCAACAAACTGGTTTGATGTAACGACAGTAAGCGATCCTCAATATGTTACTCATTTAGACGAACCAGAGGATCCAACGATTAAACTCGAAAAAGAAGGAAACGAATTTTTCTGGACTAGTTTCAAGGATAAGATGCACTACAAACTTAGAGAGTTAGATTTTGCTCCATTCAACATTAATGCTACACAAAATCGTGATGTATATGTCACTTTGTTTGATCCAAGTGGCTGGGCTTTCACCAACATAGCAAAAGCCTACTTCATTGTAGAATTTGCACTCGCTTGGGGATTCACAGTATTTGTAGCAGAAAAAATAGCTCCAGATATAGTACATCCAGATGTAGGAGAGCACACTGCTGTAGTAAACCAGATAGCCTATTTGACCTTCACAGAATTTCCTGAATGGTACGGTGGAGAAATCTATCATGATCCTTCTTATTCAGCGATCGCAGCAGCTGCAGCGCAAGCTGAATCTACTACAAGTACGGATCTCCCTCCAGGGACAACAACAACTGGATTGAACATACCTGGATTTGAGTTTATTTCAACTCTTTTAGCAATTCCACCACTCTACGCGTTATATCGGAAGAGACGTAATTAAGCGTCTTATCCCTCTCTTTTTTTTACTAAGAATTACTTTTTTCTCTTACTTTTGACGTAAGTTAGGTAGTATTACTGGTTAGCAGAAATGTTAACTTATACGAAAATTTAATTTGGGTGCGGGGTTTTTTTCCAAAAATAACACGCTACTGGAATTTTTCAGTACTATGTATGATGATCTTTTAGTACATTAACCTGAAAAGGGGTTTTAAATGGGAAGATTTAAACCAATTTATACAATTCTAACACCAACGAATTATTTTTCATAATTAACGGAAGCGATGAAATGACCAGTTTTGATATTTTAACAGACCCAATTAACCTTCTTATCTCGTTATTATTAACTCTCTCCCCTATAATCATTTTATTTTTCCCCTATTTATACACAAGAAGAAAATCAGGAAATTTCATTGCAACAATCTTTAATCGTGCGTTTGTTGGTTTTGTTATTTTCTATGTTGCTTATTTTATATTTCCTAGTATGCTGAATGCGTTAGTTCCAGATCCCAATCAATATTTAGATCAACAATACTATCCTGTTTCAGGAACAACACAATGGTCAACTTTATGGGATTCTGGATCAATAATTACTGAGGGTGCTATCTCTATTCCCATTCCTTTATTACTAAAATATCTTTTTCAGCACTTTGCGAATTCAGTGGTTATCTATCTTAGCTATCCAATAATAATTCTGGGTTTTGTCTTTGGAATTTCTCCTTTAGTTTCCATAAGTATTATTCTCTATCAAACGTGGGGAGAAAAGAGGAGCGAAATCAATCCTTTGAAAAAACTTGTTAAACGTAATGAAGGTGAGTTAAAACAATTACGTAAACAATTAAAGGGCTCTACGAGTTTAGAAACCGCTGAAATTCTAGCTCTGAAAGAGGAAAATGATGATTTAAAGCATCAACTTAGCCAAGTAAAAACTGTCTCTCAAAGACTACAGGAAATACAGTTTGAGTTTGAAGATTCGCCCTTTCAGGCAGTCATGAAACGAGTGAGTGAGAAAGATTGGAAGAATGAACGTGAACTACTTAAAGTCTTAATTGCAATTCTACCAATTACTTTATTCCTACTCATGACGATTTTGCATCTACTCGGAGAAACTGAAAATCCAAGTCTTCTCCAAGGAACTTCAATGGGTTGGTTTTTGGAAATCTTTTTTGCCTATATTGCAACTCTAGTGTTTAGTGTATATTTAATCAAGGCCAGTCACTTGTCTCGTAAGGGGAAATTTCTTAGAAATCAGCTATATGTAGCTATGATACAAAGCCTTTCAACAGTAGGAGCTTTTATGTCAGGATTAGCTGTTATCTTGTTCTTAGTACAATATTTTGAACAAATATTTGTGATTGCCTATTTCATTGTATATTTCATAATGGTTTCTCTGTTCTTCATAATTTTCTTGGATATTTTCGAACCTTTTTCCATCTACTTCTTAGTGAAGCTTATAGAAAGTTTTAAGGATGTTAAAAAAGCTATCAGCAGAAGTGGTGTGGGTAATTTAGCAAAAGCAACGATTGCAGGAATTATAATTGGTTTCTTATTAGCAGCTGGTTTTCTTTCCTATCGTGTTATTGTTTCGAGTATCTTTTTGAATATAAACACAGTGCAATATGATACATTTTTCTGGTTAACACAGAATTTCCTAGCATTTCTGATCAGCGCAGCTCTAGTCCTGTTAGTCCGAAGATGGAATTGGAGTGTTTTTGGAAGCAGTGTGATTACGTACTTTTCTATTTTGTTTTCTAGCTTGTTTATCTTTAGTTGGTATACCGAACAATGGTATATGGTTCTTGGTTTCCCTTCTAATGCCAACTTTCCGAGTTACGCAGGAATAAGACTAATTGAACCATTTATTACATTAACATCAGGAATTTCAGGAACAGTAAACCTCAAATGGTTAACAGCAGTATGGAAAGGAGGAATAATTGGTGATTATCAGTTCATCGTTCCCGAGCTTCATCAAATTCCAGTTATTTGGCAAGGTATCGGTGGTAGATTCCTGCAATTCCTTTCAATTCCCTATAATTTTCTTCATCCTCTCGCAATAATCCTTACCTATGGAGGGATTTTCTTCCTAGCTGGTAGAGAATTTCATGTTAGAACACAAAAAGGAGAGGAGAAGCAGCAATTCAAATCAATTTTTTCAGATGTAACAAGATTACCATCAATAAGCGAGCTAAACCGCAAAGCTGATATTTTTCTGATTACTGCTACTCCAACAACAGATTCTAAAACTAAAGAGCTAATTAATCAATACTGGGCCAAAATAGAACGCGGTGAAACTCTTCGAAATACTATTACAGGCAATATGATGACGATTTCCAAACTCTCGCAGTCACTCGATGTTCCCATAAGTGAAATATATGAAATACTCGACAAAGTGACTTATGATGCGGAGATACCGTTTAATAGGATTATCACTCTTTGGCAACGCGAATTCGCATATTCATTTGAAGAAGTTACAATCGATTCTTTGCATGTAATGATGTTGGATGGGCGTGCTGTTCTTTCTCATACCTTTGGAGAGGAATCCCAAGTAGAACCCGCTCTTGTAGCTGGTTTATTCTCAGCAATCACATCCTTTGCAAAGGAAGCTGTTCGAAGTGAACAGTTATTGAAAACAATTGATCATGGTGATGTTGTTTTGACAATAGAATATGCAAAATGGGTTTTTGCTGCCATATTTGCTGATAGTACCTCAACTGAACTGAGAAAGAAACTTGGTGAATTTTTGACAGATTTCGAGACCAGACATGCAAAAACTCTTCCTAAGTGGTTGGGAGATCTCGATAGATTTGCTGATGAAAACGCTAATGTTGATGCTAGATTTGCTGGTGGATAAGATCAGAGGGAGAAATATCTATTTTATATGGGTTCATTGAGCATATAGCCATCTTTATTGGCGTTTAGTGGTCTATTACTTATAAAAGCAAACCCATGACACAAATAAATCTGTCTTCACCGTATATAGCAATAGAGAGTATGAACTCGTTTTTCATCGAAGAAAGAATGCACTTAACGCCATTAAGAGGATTTTTAGAAGATTTTTTTAGAGAATATCCATTTTCAGACAAGGAAAATAACAAATTCTCTAATTCAGATTCGGAGTACATATTGGTAGTTAGAGCATTATTCCTTAGTTGGACATGTGATTCGAATATTAAGTCTCTGTTTAAAATATCCTCCTTTAATTGATCAGGTACAGAGTTCTTTTGGATACCTGTTATAAGATCAATAAACCAAGCTGTTACGGGTTTCTCTGATTTTATATTCGATGGATCCTTGAAAAGAATACTCATTTCTTCAGATGTTTCTTGTTGCTCATCCTCCTCCTCTTCATATTCATCATCCCTGATTTCATTTTCATGAAAAGGCGGTAAAATTCTAGAAGGATTATTAGGGAAAATCAAGTTATTTTGATAATAATCTATTATTGTCTCAATAATCTCGGCACGACTCATATCAGAGTTAAATAGACATTTATTGACTATTTCTCTCAGAAATAACCCCTCTGTCTGTGCTAGCTGATCTACCTGTTCTTTTATTATGGTGAAGATCTGTTGTGCTACTGCTTCATCCTCTTTTTGATAATCAAGCCTGAAAGGACCAAGCAAGGAGAGACCCAAGTAGTAATCCAGAAGGTTGATTGCTTCACTAAAAGGATCTAATTCCCCTATAAATCTCTCCAATATCTCTTGGAATCTATCTTCAAAAGAGTACACAAATTCTCTCATTCTACTTTTCAAACGGTTCTTAAATTTTGGTGGACGGTCTAAAATTATTGCAGTAACTGAATATTTTCCCTCAACGGTGATAATATGAAATGCACGATCCGCAATTTCTTCCGTAAACTCTCTGATAATCGTTCTATTCTTAACCATCTCATCTTTTAACTCACTGAAGAGACTAGAAATCGCTGTTAAAAAACCAGAAACTAATTGTGGATCTATTCGCAAAATAGTGGTACTAAAACCAAAAAGACAAATCCCTGTATTCTTGTGAAGAATCAAAATATGTTCGAAGGAAAGAAGATTTGTCAAATCCTTGTGATCGAAGGGAATTATTTCATTAGGAGGAATAACTGTTTCAAACTTCTGCTCGTTTACTTTCTTCATCTCTTTCATTTCGACCTTTAAGTCATGTATAGTATTTGGTTCTATGTATCGACGAATTTTAGTTGGCATTTGATGAATCTGTGGATCTATATGTTTAGTAAGACGTGGGCGAACCCGTATTCTAATAGGAATTGAAATTTCTCCCTGTAATCCAACGATCAGTGCTTCACCTTTAACAAGATGAGGGAGTATTGCTACAGTATCGGTATTTATTCCTTCCATTAGACGGATTTTTGTTGTGTCTTTTTCAGATTTTATACGTAGAGCAACTAATGTGTTCATATTAGCAATGATATTATCAGGAAGGTCTCCTGGTCTTTGAGAAACGAGAATTTCATAGATTCCAAATTTTCGACCTTCACGAGCTATTTGTACAAGAATGTCGCTTTTTTGAGCAAAACGATGAGCTTCTTCTAGAATGATAATTACTTCCTGATCTTTAGGAATTTTTCCAGAGGTTTTCTGTTTAAAAACTTGGTTTAGTAATTCATTGACCATGATTGCTCGTTTTTTTTCATCAGAGTATTGATCTAATCGAATAATTGATATTTGTCCTGGTTGTATAAGTGATGATATATCTAACTCTTTGGAAAAGAGATTTAAACCATTCAATGCGGTTAATTTAGATTTTAAATTATCTCGTGTTCCTGTATGAATGTCAGCTTCTTCTATTTTTACCTCAATCGATTTAAGATCCTCTGAATCTTTTATTATATTCATTAATGCATTTTCTTGTGCTGAGGATAATTCCAACAATCGTCTGATTTTCTGAAGATCAAACTTCCTCCCTAATCCAAGAGATTCTTTTTCAAATACTAAGATTTGAGATGAAAACTCCCTTGGATAATACCCTTCTTGGTTTAGATCTGAAATTTCAGAGCCAGTATTTTCTTGAGCTAACCCCCAATACTCATTATGAACATCGAATAATAGGACTGATGCTTTCTTGAATTTCAAAAGGATTTCTTCTAATAGTACACCAATACTATACGACTTTCCAGCGCCCGTACTAGCAACACAAAGTACATGTCGTTCTAAAAATTTTGGGGAAATAAAAAAAGGATCTTTACTTGAGGCTGATGTAATAATATCTCCAATGTAGATACCATCATCCTCTTGATATGAAAGCACCCTTGAAACAATTCCTTCAGGAGGACGGTTAATATTCGCGTCCATAGAAATGGGAACTCGGGAGGGGAATAGCTGATATTTATCTTCATTATATTCTCCCAAAATTGAAATGGTACCTCTAATTTCATTATTTTTCTCATGTGTTAGGATAGTGATCACACCAAGCAGATATCTATCTATTTCCCCTTTAGAATCAGTAATGAGGACAAAATCTTGTTCATGAAATATCATGTCCTGGGGATCAACAAGAAACGAGATATGTGAAGTCGAAGCCCGCGTAATTCTTATCAGTCGTTCTACCAATTTTCTATCTCAAACAATCTTATTAAAAGTGAAATAACACACATCATCTACTCAGCTTCTTCATATTTTCATGGAAAAGTATCTTTGTCTGTTCTTAGATCTTTTGTAAGTAAATTGTTTGTAATAATGTTATTTGGATTAATCAAATGAAAATTATTTTATAATATCTTCTATTGGACTATGAACACTGGGAGAATAGCATCTGAGCTAGATATTAACAAATAGATTTTTAATCAAGATTATTATCAGAGGATTGTGAATGAAGGCTTCTACTTTATTAACCTCGAATCAATATTAAGCTTAGTAGGGCTCTTGAAAGTGTTTCTCACAATCATATACTTCGATTTATGGAGTGTTACGAGTAATGGCAAGTAAATCCTTTGATTATGACATGGTAATAGTCGGTGCAGGGCCAGCAGGTATGGCTACAGCAATTTATGCATCAAGAATGGGTTGGAAAACGGTAGTTTTTGATAAAGGACCTGTAGGTGGACTAGCAGCGACAACTCCTATCATAGAGAATTATCCTGGATTTATCGAGATAACTGGTCTTGAGTTTTCTGATAGATTAAAAGAACAAGCTCTGAAATGGGGGGCTGAAGTTAAAGAACTGGTTGAAGTAACCGATATAAAACCTGAGGAATCAAAAATAGTAGTATTTACATCTTCAGGAGAATTTAGTACTAAAGTTGTTGTAATTGCTACAGGTACTGAACATCGCCATCTGAAAGTTAAAGGTGAAAAAGAATTTGAGGGGAAAGGAGTTTCTTTCTGTGCTACCTGTGATGGAGCTTTATATAGCACTAGGAAGGTAGTCGTTGTAGGTGGCGGAAATTCTGCCGTAACTGAAGCACTATATCTTGATAATATTGTTCGTGAAGTCTCTTTAATCCATCGACGGGATGAACTTCGTGCAGAAGAATCTCTTAAGAATACTATATTGAACAATTCCAAAGTCAAAATGATTTGGGACTCTGTTGTGACAGAGATTAGTGGTGATGAAGAAACAGGGGTAAGAAAAGTCACAATTAAGAATGTAAAAACGAATGAGGAGAAACAATTACGAGTAAAAGCGGTCTTTGTTGCAATTGGAATAATACCGAATAATGATTTAGCAAAGAAAATCGGCATAAAATTGACTGAAAACGGTTTGATAGCAGTCGATACAAATCAAAGGACAAATATCCCCCGTATTTACGCCTGTGGTGATATTACTCCTGGTCAAGGTCAGATTTCGGTAGCAGTTGGCGAAGGTACAACAGCAGCAATATCAGCATTTTTAGATATGAGAGGTGGGGATTGGTATGGGAAAGAATAAGATATAGTGTTGTTGTAATAAATATTGAATACTCAAAGAAAACATGCATCTGTCGGATTAGGGAAGTTCTCTTGTCATTTTTCAGCTTCTCATATAATTTTAACCTCTGATATTGTGGAAGGTATTCATGGTCATAATTATTGCGTTGAACTTGAAATATTTGGCAAAATTGGTAAAGATGACTTATTATATGATTTCATCTACCTGGAAGGGATATTAGAAAAGATTACTTCAGAGTGGGATCATTTTTTATTACTTCCCAAGCATAATGAAGGAATTATCTATGAAGAAAAGAGAGATAATCTTGAAATCAAGTATCACGATAGGTTTTACTCTGTACCCATAACTGAAGTCAAACTTCTGAATTGTAAAAATACATCAGCAGAAATATTCGCCAAATTAATTGCTGAGAAATTTTCCTCCGCACTAAGTGATAATAAATCGAAAGATGTTATTTCTGCAATCAAAGTTACTATTTGGGAAACTCCTCATTATTATGCCTCCTATAATCTTTATTTATGATATCAACAAAGCTGGTAATTGTTGAACGAGGAAATCCTGGAATTTCTACTCCACTATATGTGAGATTATATCGTGAGCCTCTATGAAATTGATGAAATTTTTCTAGTAATCCTAAAGCAATTTCAAATTTTAGTTTCTTTCGTGATAAATCTTTAACAATACTTGGATGAGATAGGCTATACTTACCAATTTCTATCCCAAAATCGAAACCAATTAACCCAATTACTGGTGATTGAAAATGAAAGGCTAAAAATATAGCACGGTCTCCATCTGTAAATCCTCCAAAATTAAAAAGATCGCTTGATATGTAGTTCTGAGTAGTTCCCCAGATATTATTTTGGTACCGTAAATCTTCATATTTTAAAAAGAAATCATTAATCAAATGATTATTATCTCCATGTGCATGAATTAAAGTGGTAGTTCCATTTTTGATTGCCCAGTAAATGGAGGACCAATCACCATCAAGGTCTGTAACAAGAATATTTGGTATGAGCTCGAGCTCGTAAAATAGCTTACATGTGCCATCAACCGAAATAGTAGTTAATTTTTCAAGTAAATCCAGTTCAATACATTGTTCAAGATTCATCTCTATTGAAGGCCCCCCTCCAGCAATTAAACATGGATATTTCAAACACAGGGATAAAGAATGTAAAATTTTATTATTATTTACTGAACTTAATGCTTTCAACAGGAATTCCAAATTCTTTGAAGAAGAAATATCTTCAGAAACAGTTAGGTTTAGTTTTTCTACAATTTTGGAATATTCATCCTTCATCTTTTTATGGATCATTGAAAAAAACATTCCTTTGAGAATATTCTTTAGTAAAGTTTAGTAGGATATTTCTCCCTATTCTTTCTTAATTTATGAATAATAGCTTCCTCGTTTTTTATTCTTACTAGTGAGCAGAAAAGGATAAAAACATCACAAAAAGGACTTGGATTACTCTTTATGATAATCATGATTGGGATCAAATCAAATACAAATAATACTTTATTTGAATAAAACTCTTGGTCTATAGCAGTATTCTCGCAAGTATTCAGAGAATTTACAAGAATGCAATCAAAAACACGGTACCATTAAGTATTTAAACTCTCTTGGAATTGCCCCAACTGGTTTGTAATCTTACAAACAGACGTTTAACGTCGACTTTCCTTGTGAGATATTGCCGAAAGTTAAGTCAGGCTCCGTTCTGATCTGTACTGTTGTGCTCGCGCCTACGGGAAAATCAGAAAGCTGAAGGTTCTTCGGCCAAAGGGCCTGAGTCACACCCGG
>JAEOSP010000297.1 GCA_016840305.1 Candidatus Hodarchaeota archaeon | reverse complement strand
TATATCCCATATCCTAATTGTTGAGTCAGATGATCCTGAGACAATTAAATCTTGTTGAGGGTGCCAATCAATTGAATTAACATTATGGGTATGTCCATAAAATTGACGGATGAGCGATCCATCTGATGCTTTCCAAAGCTTAATGGTGTCATTTGTACCACTCTCATATTCTTGACCTGCAGTTATGGTAGTGACTTCACTTTCATTATAATCTTCTGGATAAGCTTTACCTGTACTAGCTAATATTGTTCCATCATGGTTCCAAGCAACAGATTCGATGTTGTGCAATCCCTCATCAAGTTTGTGCAAAACTGAACCATCTGTTGCGTTCCAAATCAATACAAAACTATCTGCACCTGATGCAATTTTCTGATCGTCTGGGCTCCATGCGATGGAATTAATCCAATCATCATGTTCATTTTTGTAAAATAATTTAGACCAATTTGAGGAATCATATACAATAAGGGAGGAATAATCCGTGGTCGCAATTTTATCACCATTATTATTCCAGCTAACTTGCGTAAAATCACCTGGATTTGAACTCTCAGTGAAATTCACCAGAGTTCTCGAGGATACATCCCAAATTTCTAGCATTGACTTTCTATCTTCGCCCTTGGTTGCTCCAACAGCAAGGTAATCACCATTGGGATGCCAATCAACTGCGTTTCTACGATTTGTCGCGTCATAGGACGCTAAAACGGGAGATAAAAATGAAAGGATCAAATAAGAAACAAAAATGTATGATATTATTCTGACCTTCATCGCATTGTTATTTACTCTACAGTAGAAAAAGAGATTTGTTTGTTTATATCAATATACACAAATGAATCAATAACATGGCACACAATATAATCCCAACATATTCCTATGTAAATTCACATCAGGGGGATAATACGCAATTTATTTTATCGCCAAATAATAATCATTCAAATTCCTTTCAAAATTGTAGTCTGAAGCATTCTCCCCCCGATTTTTTGCATATTTTTCCACGCGAGCTTTCAACTAGGTTTTCCACTACCAGTGGCTTCCATTTTCATGAAGTCAGTTAATAAATTGTCAATCATATCATCTAGCTCTACTACTGGGCGTTCTTCCTCTGCTACAAGAAGTTGCTTAGAAAGATGTTCTCGAAGAGCATCACGTAAATCATTTCTTATTGGCTCTGTCACGTCTAAGATATAGTCAATTAGAGTTTTTGTTGATGTTACTTGAATATTATTTAATAAAAGCAATTCCATAAATTTGTTAATATCTGTTTTTAATGCTGCTTTCACCTTCTTATCAATATTATGAGCTGTCAGCTTTTCAACATCCTTCTTCAGTGTCTGTATCCGCACTTGGGTGTATTTCTTAGCTAAATCAAACGCTTGATCAGATTCTTTTAATGTTTCAAAACTGATATCTGGTCCGGATTTCTTAGTTATTAACAAAATCAGGGTTAGAATTATCCAAACAACTAATGTGATAAAATATGGTATGGGGGTTTTTGGAACCAGTGCACCAATAATACAGGGAAGAATAACATAAATATGAAGTGAAAAACGTGCCAAAAACTCATTAAACATTTCCCTCCTCAAACTATGTTTTTGGAGGAAAATTTGAATAAGCACAATAATTAAAGCTAATACGATTAAAATCACTATGACTGGAATCATTGGAGTATTATTAGAGAGATATTCGTTAAATACCCCTACCGATAGAAAAAAAGTTAGAATGTTATAGAACACTGCTAGTAAGAGAATTGTGCGACCTGAAAATTCTTCAGATAGTAAAGTTGACATCAGACTTTCTTATTGATGATTATTTATGTACTTTATCAGTAGAAATAGTATTTTTGAGTAATTTATAAGATGAGTACGTTTTCTCATATCAGGGGGAAAATACGTATCATGTGTTAAAGGTGATTATGTATACTCAAACTTTAAGAAGGTGGAATGCGAATTATTATCTAGGGATACTTGATGAATGATCGGTTAAAGTTCTTGATGATCTTATTTCCATTTGGTTTAGTTTTTGTATTCCTTTTTTTCAATATGAATGACGATCTAATGAATCGAATGGCCTTGCCTTTCTTTTTTTCCTTAATCTTTATCTTCTGGGC
>JAEOSP010000296.1 GCA_016840305.1 Candidatus Hodarchaeota archaeon | reverse complement strand
TTTCTTCTTGTTGACAAGAAAATGAGCCATATTCGCAAAATACTGAGTACCAGATGATCCAATTGGATGTCCAATTGCAATAGCTCCTCCATATGGATTTACTCTTGGATCATCAAAAGGGTAATCAAAATGTTTAGCAAACGCTAAACATGGTGATGCAAAGGCTTCATTCGGTTCAATACAGTCCATATCTTCAATCTTGAGATCTCCTGCTCTCTTCAATGCTCGCTCCATTGCTGGAATAGGACCAGTAAGCATCATTTTCGGATCATCACCTGCAACAGCAGTGGAAAGAATTTTTACCATTGGTTTCAACCCTAATTCATCTGCTTTTTCACGAGCCATCAACATTACTGCAGATGCTCCATCAGAAATTTGTGATGAGTTCCCTGCGGTAACTTTTCCATCTTCGCGGAATACTGGTTTCAGGTTTGATATTTGAACCCAAGCAGTCTCAGGATCATCTTGACAGATAGTGCGTACTGTTTGATCCTCTCTTACAGTCTGTGTCTCGCTGGTTCCATCAGGTTGTTCTATAGTAACCTCTATAGGAACAACACGCTTCTCATAATTCTCTTTATCTCTCATTGCACGAGTAGCCTTTTGATGTGACCATAAACCAAATTTATCCATATCTTCACGAGTTAGTTTAAATTTATCTGCCACAAGTTCTGCTGATTCTCCTTGAACAAAGCTCATTCGTTCTTGTAATTCTGACATTTGATCTGAAAATTGAGCGTGAATTTGTTCAACCTCAATGAATGTCCCAAGCTGTATATCAATTGACATTGGATAATGGGTTAAATTTTCTACTCCTGCAGCTATCATAATATCCCCATCTCCTACTTTAATAGCATTAGAACAAGTATTAATTGCTTGAAGCCCTGCGTTACAATAACGGTTTACTGTAGCTGCTGCTACAATATCTGGGATATTCTTAGCCATCAGCTGTGCAATTCGGGCGATATTTCCACCTTGATCCCCTATTTGTGATAATATTCCAACGTGGACATCTTCGATTTCATGTGCATCAAATTCAGGAGATTTTGCCTGAACTCGATCTACTAACGATTCTAATATTCTCGCTAACATATCTTGCGAGGAAGCGTTCCGATAATATCCACCAAATTTATCCATTTGTGCACGACTGGATTTACCAATCGGTAATCGAATCGCTTCAACCACTACTACCTCTCGTACTTCATTTCTGGACATCATAATTATCTCCGATTTCATCAATATTCAAAATAGACTCTCTTAAAAAATCTCTCTCAAGAGGGTAAATTCTTAAAAAATTCTCAATATAAACAAATACTATGCTTTCCGACACTATAACTAATCTAAACGCGCTATTAAGCAATTTTTCAGTTTCAGTGCTACCAGATTTTTATTTAGACGTGTTAATTGATCCTAAAAAACCCTTTAAGGTATTAACAGACCAAATTAATTCCGTTTATTCTCGTGGAGGAGGAAATGTAATAGGCACTGATGTAAAGTTTGTAGCTGGAGGGAATGGTGGAAATGTGGCCAAAACATTCGCAGGATTAGGAGTGAGAACAGCTTTTATTGCTCAAACTTCAGATTTGGGTATAAATTTACTCAATTACTTCTTTAAACCGCTAAATATTGAACTAGTAATTTCTTCCCCAGGAAAATTAGCATCCTCAGTAATCTTTGAAATTCCGTCAGAAGCGGATAATAAAACCAATATAATGATCTCAAGTGCAGGAAGTGTAGGTAACTTTTCTTACGACTCTTTGACAGAGGAACAGCTAGTAAGATTGTATCAAAGTCAAGTCATTGCTCTAACAAATGCCCAAAACCTTAAATTGGAACATTTAGCAGAGGGAATACTTCAAAATGCTCCTAAAAATCTTTTTGTATGTATTGATTTTTCCGATTTGACTCCTCACCTCTCAAGAATTGATAGTTTCCGTCAAAGAATATTGAATCATGAACATCGGCCTCCTCAGCTAATTGTGGGAAACGAAAATGAATTTCAAATATTAGCTAAGGATTCTAATGATTCAATTACAAAAACAGGTAAAATTCTTTCAAAAGATTTTCCTGATACTCATTTTGCTTTACATACTGCAAAAGAGGTCTACTTATGGAAGGAGGGTGATCTTTTAGCCTCAAAAAAGTGTTATCAATTAAATATTCAGCACGCTACTGGAGCTGGGGATGCTTGGCATGCAGGTTTTCTGACTGGATGGCAGGGTGGAAAGCTTTCTTATGATGATGCGCTATTATTTGCGAATGCTGTGGCTAGTTTTCAATTATCAAGTGGAAAACTTGGTTCATTGAATGATATTAGTCAATTTATAGAACAAAATCCCATTTGATAGAAAATACATCTTTGATCGTCTCTAGTTAGGTATAAAACTAATATTTTGCGTAATGCAGTCTAATAAGTGCTTTACAACGATTTTGTGGGAAGGAAAAATATAAATTTACGTAAATTTCCACCCATATCTTGTATATGGGTGAAGGATTATTTAATAAACTTCGTAATAAAACGCAAGTTATAACCAGATTCGATCATATATGAGCATTAAATATTGTGAGGTTAGAACAGTGGCACGCGATAATGTGGTATTAGTCGTAGGAACAGGAACTATAGGAGAACCATTGACAGGACTTCTTGCAGATAAAGATATCTCTAAAGAGCTTGGTATTGATGAATTAATTTTTTATAAACACTCTCCAAGGCTAATTGACAGACCAATGATGAAAGGACTATTATCCAAAGGAGCAAATATGTGTGCTCAACATGAAAAATTTGATGCATTTCGTGAATTAGGAATTGAACCTACTTACACGTTTGAGGATGCATTAGATAAGGCAAAAGTCGTTATTGACTGTTCATCAGAAGGGATGGGCGTAAGAAACAAACAGTTGTACTATGAAGAAATTAAGGATAAAGTTAGTGGTTTTCTTGCCCAGGGAAGCGAACACGGTTTCGGGATCCCCTATGGTGTTGGATTAAATGATGTTGTATTGACACGCAAGAATAATAAGTTTATCCAGGTAGTTTCTTGTAATACTCACAATGCTTCTCGTATCTTGAAGAATTTAGCGTTCGATGGAAAAGATAAGAATATTTTGGGAGAAGGGCGTTTTGTATTTATGCGTCGTGCCACAGATGTTTCCCAAGCAGGAAAATTTATTGCTGGCCCATCCGTAGGTACACATAAGGATAAAACTTTTGGAACACATCATGCTAAGGATGTTTATAGACTTTACTCCACAATGGGGTATCATTTGAATGTATTTTCAAGTGCTGTGAAATTAAATACGCAATATATGCATACGTCAGCTTTTCATTTAGTCTTGAATAATCATCATGATATGGGCTTAGAGGAGATCACACAAATACTGAAAGACGATCCATATGTAGCGGTAACGAATAAAACAGATGCCAACGTGATATTTAGTTTTGGGAGAGAATATGGTCATTTCGGCCGAATTTTGAACCAAGCAGTTGTTGTTCTTCCAACCTTAATGGTTCGCAAAAGCAAACTATTTACTGATCATATGGAAATTATTGGCTATTCATTTACACCTCAGGATGGAAATAGCCTTCTCAGTTCAACTTCAGCGGTTGCCTATTTCCTTAATCCAGAAGAGGTAAAGTTGGGTGAACCAATTCCATGTTTACGTCCATATATGTTCTCAGAAGTATAAAACAACTGAAATCTGTAAGGAAATTCTTCAATTTGATAAATTAACGCACAGCCTTTTTTTTCTGGACAATCATCTTTTTTTTTCGAGCTTTTCCATATCATCGAGAAAATATAATATTTAATTACCTTTTTTAATACAGAACAAGTATTCGTGAATAATACAGTTCCCACGTTGATGAAAATGCTAAAGTCCTTACCGCCATATATCACCCGAAAAGATATCGAAAATATCATTCAAGAACTTCACATCACTCACCCATCCTTGGATGTAAAGATCAAACAGTGGGAAAAACCGTATACGTTGTATATTCGTGATAACACACAGTCTAAGCTAGCTATTATGAAGGAACAGACACCTCGGGAAGTAGCAAAAAAGCTAGTTCAAGTACTCGAATCCAATACACCCATCTTTGAAGAGGATGAATAATATGAATCATTATAAAACAAAAAGTTTACTTCTGCTATTACTTGTTATTGTAGGAACTTTACCAAGCCAAATGATTGCTGCAGCAATAACTGAAAATGACTCATCTCCAGTATCTAGTGTAACTCCACTCAAGGGAAATACAAAATCATCTCAAATTCCAAGGTTAAAGTTAGGCAATTCTGATGTAAATGGTAGTTCTAATGACGAGATTGAGAACGATTTAGTGGCTTTTCAGTCTCAACCGAAATTTGCGATTGGTAGTCAAGAGGGAATAGGAGGAGGAACGTATGATGTTTATGATTCATTTAATTGGACTGGAAATCCGTCATTATCTACACAGAACGAGATTGGAGGAGACTTATTACCTACAACGCAAGAAAAATCTATCAAAATTTCTACTCCACAATCATATGATTCTGAGTATATGTATTTCAATATATCTGGGGTCACTTCTATCGTAGATTGGAGGTTAAAAGAGAATAATATGGGAATACAAACGGCTTGGAGATCTTTTGCAGATTCGTATCATGCTGTTGCCATGTCCTTTGAAATCGAAGAGTCGTATGCAAATCTTTCTTCAGTTAGATTAAACTATGCTTATGATAATTCTCCCTCGGGGGAAGTTTATTTAGTAAACTATACTTCCGCAGACGGAGGAAGACCTGATGATCGATCAAATGCAATTAGCAGTTTTGAAACCTTAGAGTTGGTATCTGGATGGAAAACATACACATTTGACACTCCGGTGACCTTGGAAAAGGGACAAACATATTTTGTAGTTATGAACGCGACTTTTCACGATGCTACCCATTATTGGTCTTGGAGAAATAACTTAGATAATGAGTATAAATCAGATGCCGGTGATGTTTATCAGTTTATTAACGGATTGGGGTGGGGAAAAATTTCATTCCGAGAATTACCGCTTCAAATACAATTATTGCCAGTAGACCTCATAAATGGATATTTTGTTAATAAAACCTATCTGAATCCATCTTCTTTAGAGTTTAGTTACAACACAACACAAGATAACACCAGCCTATCATCTTACATCTGGTTTCTTGCGAATGATACGGAAACTCACAAATTTACTTCTAATACCTCAGTGACATTTACATTGACCTTCATTGGGAATTATACCTATTCTTCAAAACAAATTTCAGCCTCTTCATCTTATTTCGTTGAAAATAATTCACTCGTCAATTGGAATCTCACTTTTTCGACTTCGGCATTAAATACTACTTTTGCCATTAAAAATCATACTGTACGTGTCATTGGAGTTAAAACGGATTGGAATGGCACAGATATTTACTGGAATAATTCTGGAACACCAAAATACTCTGATCTACCAACGAACGAAAATCTCTCTCCTGATGGCAATTACAGTAATCGCTATCAAAATGGATCCAGTACCATTTATATTAATGCCAGTGATTTAAGCGAAAATACTACCT
>JAEOSP010000027.1 GCA_016840305.1 Candidatus Hodarchaeota archaeon | reverse complement strand
TTTGGCATGTGGAAATTAGAGCTAATGATGGAACTGATTTTAGCATGTGGATAAGTTCTGCTACTATTAGTATTGGTGCCTCGCCAAGTAATCCTCCCTCAGCAATTTTTGTGAATCTCACTGAAAGTAACGCTGTAGCTGGGGGTTTTTTGTATCTAAATTATACTTTTACAGATCCTGATGGCGATAGTGAAGGTTTGTCATTCTATAGATGGTATCGAAACGGAGTTTACCAACCTCAATTCGATGGTATACGAAATCTGACGACTGCATCGTTATTTAAAGGAGATTCCTGGTATGCAGAAGTTAAACCAAATGATGGCTTTGATTATGGAGAATGGAACCAAAGTGAAGTAATCGTTATTGGAAATTCCGCGCCCACTGTTACCTCAGCTGTAGTATCTCCAGCGACTCCCAGAACCTTGGATGATTTAGAAGCGAACATTGATGTGCTTGATATAGATTCCGATCCAATTCTTGTGTATAGTATCGAATGGTTACTCAATGGAATTCATCAACCAGTATATGATAACTATACCATGCTTCCAGCGGAATCTACCGCTAAAGGACAAATGTGGCAAATTCGCGTGAAAGCTTTCGATGGAGAAAAGTGGTCCGTGGCCACTGAATCTGCTGGCCTTTTTATTCTTAATTCGAAACCGTCAGTGGCTAATGTAACTATCGCGGGTGGTACAACCACGTCAACAGATATTACCCTCGCCTATGACTTTTTTGATGTAGATGGTGACGCTTCTTCTACCGATATAATCACCTGGCGGTATATTGGCGAAACTTCTGGCTCAATTTCTGGTCAATTAGTAATATCTGCAAGTAGTACAGTTGCAGGACAACGCTGGTGGGTAGAAATCACTCCCCGTGATAGCGAAGCTCTCAGTGGTGACCTCTACAACAGTTGGGATTATGGGATGATCATTATTATTGGCAATACTCCACCAGAAATTCAGAGTAATGATATTGCCATAAAGGGAGAGTTTAATGGAACTGAATATTCAGGTAATAGCTTTGGAACTGGGTTGAATCTTAATCTCTATTACAATGCAACTGATATTGACGGAGAGGAAGGAGCCACGGTCTATGGCTTAAATTTACTAGGTGGTTTTGCATTGGGTTCCGAATATAGATGGTATTGTAATCGTTCTGGAATAATCAGTTTAATATCAAGTATTAATGATCAAACAACCGTTCCATTCCATTATACGAAAAAAGGTGATATTTGGTGGGTCCAAGTACGTCCAAGAGATTTCTATGGAGCTTTTGGAATCCCAGTAAATTCATCAGTGATCACGAATGGAAACACAGCTCCTTCCGTGAGTAATCTAGCGATATCACCCTCCAGTCCGATCTCTGGTTCTGATTTATCGGCAAATTATACCTTTTCAGATCTTGATTCGGATACTGAAAGTGGGAGTGAACTCATCTGGTACTTAAATGGCATCATCCAAGGGGCTCTGAATGGGTCTGTTACTGTTCAGGCCGGGAATACCTCTAAAACCGAGGAATGGCATTTCAAAGTCCGTCCTTTTGATGGTTTTGATTATGGTTCCTGGGTGGGGAGTACCAATATTACGATAGGAAATACAGCGCCTGCAGCGAGTACTTTAGCGATTTTCCCAAGTTCCTCCAAGACCCATCACACCTTGACGGCCTCGTATTCTTTTTCAGATGCCGATAACGATGGTGAAAGCGGTTCACTCATTCGCTGGTACAAAAATGGGGTTCTTCAGGTGAATCTGAACGATTCTCTGACCGTCGATTCCAGTTTTACCTCTAAGGGTGAAAACTGGTATTTCACTGTAATTCCATCCGATGGAAGTGATTATGGTAATCTACAATCATCCTCGTCAGTGACGGTTGAGAATACAGCACCAGTAGCAACGAATCTTCAAATTACTCCTGGAAGTCCCAAAACTGCGAATGATTTAACTGCTGACTATACATTCACGGTTAATGATAGTGATAGTGAAACTGGCTCCCTGATTATTTGGTATAAGAATAATGTGTTGCAGGGTGCATTAAACGACTCTAAAACGGTGAGTTCCAGTTTTACAACAAAAGGAGATGTCTGGCATTATAGAGTTCGTCCTTTTGACGGAATTGACTTTGGTCAGTGGGTTAGTTGTCCGATTAATATTACGATTGGCAATACTGCTCCCTCCGCGAGTAATCTAGTGATTAGTCCTTCTAATCCTAACACCACAGACGACCTTTTTGTTTCTTATACCTTTATTGATGTTGATAGTAGTGATGTAGAAAGTGGTTCACAAATTCTATGGTTTAAAGATGGTGTATTACAACCTACTCTTAATGACTCGATGATTGTCACTTCAAGTTTAACTGCTGATGGAGAAAATTGGTTCTTTGGTATTCGTCCTTCAGATGGAACTGATTATGGAACTTGGGTAAATAGTACCACATCGACCATTGGTTCAGTTGTTAACACTCCACCAATCGTCGGGAATTTAACCATCTCACCTAATACTCCTCTGACAACAGATGATCTAGTTGCCTCCTATGATTACTTCGATGCAGATGGTGATCCAGAAGTAGAGTCAACAATTAAGTGGTTCAGGAATACTATCGAACAGCTAGCCTACGAGAACCAAACTATAATTTCAGCAAGGGAGACAGCAGATGGGGATGAATGGTACTTTTTAATCCAAGTAAGTGATGGTACGAATTTCTCTCAAGCTATTTCTCCTTCCATTATTATAGCATCCATTCCCCTTTCTGTAATCATTGAAAGTCCTATCAACTCAACCTATATAGACTCAGTGGTTTCCATTAGCCTGTCTGGAACTGCTGTTCACTACTGGTATTTCATTGAGGAAGTAGATGCAAAGAACAATAGCTGGATATCTACAATCGATCGAACATTAACTGATGGGAATTATATTCTACATGCTTATGGAAATGACTCTTTAGGTAATGTTTTACATGATTTAGTTGTATTTATTATTAGTACAAATCCTCCAATAGTAATGATTATAAATCCAATAGATGGAAATGGATATAATTCCTCAATCGTGACAATAAGTCTAGGGGGAAATGCAGATCACTATTGGTATTTTATAGAAAATTACGACACACAAAACCAAACTTGGGTTAATGATGTTTCACGCACGCTAAATGACGGAATCTATACATTACACGCTTTTGGTAATGATACGATGGGTAGAGTAGTGCATGTCCAAGCGAGTTTATTCATTGACACTATAGCTCCAATCATTACAATTCTTAGACCAGTGAATAACCTTGACATACCATTTCAAACTGAATCAGTGAAAATTATTTGGGAGATTAGAGATCAATCCAATGTAACTATTGCAGAGATATTTAATAATGGAACGCTGGTTACCCGTGTTATATTACCATGTAATGGGGTAGAACTTGCTTTTATAGAAGGACTTCATAATGTAGAAGTTGTTGTTTATGATGTTGTGGGAAATAAAGGAAGTATTGCAATAATGATTTTAGTACAGCATCCAGAAACAACAATTGAGACAGCTACGTCATCTCCAGGGTTTAATTTACTTTTCTCAGTTCTGTCACTGATAGTCATAATACTATCATTTAGAAAGTATAATCTAAGAAGGAGGTATGACAGTTGAAGCGATTGACCAGATATTTGCTATTAATTTTTATTCTTAGTATTTCAGTCTCATTAAATATAGTCACTGCTACAGAGCAGAATTCAATAATTAATCTACTAACGACAGACCAAGATATCTATACTATTGATAAAAGCTTCACTTATTCTTATGAACTTTGGGAAGGCAATGTCGATCCTAACAATGATGCACTTAAGGTCACGCTCAATATTTCTGCTATGAGAGCAACGCGCGCGGTTCTTCTGCATCTTCGCTTCTGGGAAAGGATAAGTGAAGACTATTGGGGTAATTTTGGTGAAATTAACTGGACAATCGAGAATGAAGGATGGACTTCTATTGAAACTACCTGGTATTCTCACATCCCTCAATCAGTTGTTGGAATAAAGCAAAAAATGGACTTTCTAGCTTCGACTGAAGACGGGAGTGAATGGGAAGCTGATATTATAGTGGAAATATCTATCGAGGCAGCATTTATAGCAAATGGATGGGTAACAGATCCGAAACCTAGCAGTAGCACTGATGTTATTACAATCACCCCCGGATTTGATATTTGGCTGCTGCTATCATCTTTAACATTAATTTTCTGTTACTATCGGAAACGAGAACAAAAGAAAAATAAATGAATTTTATCATAGTGAGGGTTTTTTGTGTGAAAAATATTCCTTGAAAAGCTCTTGCTTGGATTTAGAGTCATTTACTGCAATGATATCAACCCTCTGATATCCATTATTATCCAATTCCTTTTTACGAACAAATACTTCCTCAACAAACTCTGGGGTGGTTAAATCGGGAATATCACTTAACAGGGAGGCATTTTGGGAAAAAAGTTTGAAAGGAATTGCCCAAGTGTCATCCTCATACTTAGGTGATTCTTCATCATATCGTGTGTTAAGTTTAGTCAACTATATACACCTGATGAAGAATTGACAACTCTTCTTATAGTCTCCAAAGAAATATGGTCCAAGATTTCCAATCGTGAAGAAAAGATGTGGATACAGGTGCAATCAGGGGTTACTTTAGAAAAAAAAAAGAAAACCTCCTGAAAAATTCACTTTGTGAATTTTTTTCGACTGTACGGATTTTT
>JAEOSP010000295.1 GCA_016840305.1 Candidatus Hodarchaeota archaeon | reverse complement strand
GAAATGGATGTTTAAACGCCATAAGAAATCAATCTTAGAGGAAAATCTAAAAACTAATTTTTAGGGCTATTTTCCATTAATAATTTTATTTAAGTCTTATTTGTCAAAAGGAGTTGGTAGCGGGGGGTAGGTCTATACCTGCGTTCACACTAGCAAGTTCCATTCCTATATGTTCGTTTAAAAAGGCAAATTGATATTACTCACTAGATGAAAGCAAGCTAACTATGAGAGTATTAAGTAGGCAAGCTATTTTTTATCCCAATATTTCTCCGCTTCTTTCTCTAATTCCAGTAATCTCGAATAATAATCTGGAAACTCATTGAGATGAGCGAGAGCGATTTTCCCAGTCATTAGGGGATCATCATTTGTAATGTTTGTAACGGAATTCTCGGTGCCATGTTCCAACTCAACGTCCATACCCATTCTGAACTGCTCTACGTCATACTTAGACCAGTCAATTCCAAGAGCTTCCCCAATTTCTTTTGCCTTCTTAGCCGTGAAAACTTTCTTAGGTGACATAGTTGAGAAGTCAATTTATTTTTATTTAGGCCTTTCGTAAGTGAAAACTATCTTTCTCAACATTCTCATGCATCAAAATATACACTAATTAGCTTTCTGTTAATTGCTTCGGTATACCAATCTCAAAGTTTCATTTTTTTCGTCATTTTGGTATTCCCATCCATCAGGAAATTCAACTTAGGTAGTTCTTATAATAATCTTAATATTTTTGTTAGTAGAGTGGCAGGTCTACACTTGCGTTCACACTAACAAGTTACATTTTAAATAAAAAAAAATTGTGTGAGTATGTTTTCATCTACTGAAAGTATTTTAAAAAAATGGAGTAATTTGGTATTTTAAATTAAGGTAATATTTTTCCGCAATATTGACAGAATTTTGATTCAAATATAATAGGTCTACCGCATTTTGGGCATATTCGTGTAATAGAGGAGTTGTTTTGAGTGTTTCTTGATTTCAATATGTAAAATAGAATCATACATGCGAAAGTAAGAAGTAACACTATGATGAAGTCTTCTGTTGTCTTAAACCATTCTATAAGAACGGAGACGATTGAAGTTATAATAATGAATTCTTCTTCAATAATTTGAGAACTACTATGAATTTTGTTGGTAATTTCTTCGCTTGGTCCAATAAGCTCTAACTTTGGTGTATCATTTAATCTAATTTGTTTGACGCTTTTCGACATTCTTTTTTTCATCTCACTCATACATATTTTATACTACTTCTACTACTACTATCAATATGGTTTTGGATTTAAATCTTTCTACTACTACCAATAACTTAAAAAACAACTTTTACGGAATTATCATCATGCCTATTATAATATGCTCAAGATGTGCTAATGTGTGGGATTATAAAGGAGACCATAGATATGCAACATGCCCTAGTTGTTTATCTAAGGTGAAAGTTTATTCACCTTCTCCTAATTTATTAGATTTGGGAACCGTTTTAAATATGGCATCTACTTTGGAGAGAGGTGGAGGAAAACTCAGTAAAGAAGCATCAGACCTTATCCTCAAACTTAAGGAGGTTCTCAAAAAGGAAATAGAAGATGATAAGGTTGGGAATAATAACTGAGTTAACTAAACTTTTTCCTTACATCCCAGTCTCAATTCTAAGGTTCGCCGTATCAATTAGAGCTCATCGATTAGCATTAAGAGTATTATTTGGCTCATTTACCAACATAGAACTTCACACTCCAGAAGGCTTACCACAAGTAAATGCAGTCATGTTACAAAGAGAATTAGAAAGCTTGGTGCCTTCCAGTGCAACAGGAATTTTCATCGTTATCGATGACGTCAAATTAGTTGAACAAAATCTTCCAAAATGGAAAAATATCGATGAAAGATGGTTTAACGAATATGTAGAGAAGATACTGTATCCAAAAATGAACAATATTCTCTACAGTAATAAAAGTATAGACGAGTTAAACACATTTGAAAAACATGTGCTGGAAGAATACACGCATCACCTTTTGATGGTAAACACCTCAATTTCAATGTATATTGACGCGTGTTCTTGGGCCAATAGAATTTATCACATGTTTTTAACAGAAGGCATCTATAACGTGACTAAAATTGGTAGAAATATAAATTCTATTGAATTGAAGAGCTTGATGAACCTTGGAGAGAAGTGGATAGATGAAGTGATGAGAGACGACTTATTGTTAAAGTCGTTTCGATTAGCTTTAGCTCACTATTGTTACGTAAAGTGTTATGGTTTAGCCTTAAAACCAATAGTAGAAGGGGTTACTCTCGCATTAATTGAAAGAGACCCAATAAAGCAAGCTAAGGAAAAATTTGAAGATCAACCTGAAGTGTTTTCCGAAGTGAAATTCTTTATTGAGAAATCACAACAAATCTTAGAGAAAAACAATGGAAAAGAAGACAAACAGAGGCTTATTGAATCTGTTAACAAAACGCTAAACATTCCAATAAACAATATGGAGATTATCAGGTCAGCGAGAGGGTATATCGT
>JAEOSP010000294.1 GCA_016840305.1 Candidatus Hodarchaeota archaeon | reverse complement strand
GGAAATAGCCGAATAGATTCAGAAGATTATTTCATTTTTTATAATTATACTGAAGATGTCTGGATAAGAGTTGCCCGTTGGGATACTGGTGATTATTATAGTTCTAAAATTCATATCGATTAATGTCGTCGATCGCCCATGGGGCAGGTGTTTACTTAATTATGTATAACATTTAAAATAGAAAATTATAGCATTATAAAGGGAAACATGATATTTATGATTTTGGTAATGATGAGTATAATAATTTAATAATTATTAGTCTAATGATTATAATTATTTATTCAGTCTCTGCAATAATATATCTTCTTTTAAAAGTAGGTAATAAAAAGAATAAGGTTGATAAAAATAAGTGAAAAATAATAGAACTTAATAATTCTAAGGGTTATTCAATTATTGATGATCGAGGATGCATAATTGTAATTAGATATATCTTACAATATAATACTAGTAATATGCATTTTCTATCATAATGAATATTTCTTCAGCAACATCTAACAGTATATCTGCATCTTCTTCACTTATTTCTTTTCCTTTTTGTGCTTCCACTTCGTTGATAAAGTCTGACAGTTTTAACATCGCAAGAGTTAAGTTCTCGTTGGCTAGGTTGAGATAACCATCGATAAAATACTTTTGTGATTCATTTAGATAATATAGAGTGTGTATCAACTTAGTCATAAGACTATTCTTTATTCCATGGGGGAGAGCCATGCCACTAAGGGTTTCGATTAATGCTTCAGTTTCAATAATCGGTACATAACTTCCCTTTGTAGCAAATTTACTAAAGTGATCTACATTTGTCCAAATATAGTTATCTACAGTACCTACACTTGTATTTTCTTGGCCAAAAACATCAGCAGTAGGAGTCCAACTCTGGTTACTTTCATTCCACCAATACATTTTCAAAGTGTATTCTGCAATCGCTGTTTCATCAATAATGCCATCATCATCCTCATCATAATAGTGATGTTTGATTGTAGCGGGTTTTTGCCAATTCCAATCCGAAATAGTAATTGAATAATTAATGAAGTCACAGAAACTTTCGTCAATTAATATTCCCCCAGAGCCAGTATAATAAATATCCACAGCAAACTTATTAAGATAACAATTGGGGTGCTCATGCAATTTAGAGAACTGACCCCATACCCAGATATATTCATAATATAAATTAAAATTCGAAATAGTAATGTTGCCTTTGGATGAACTATGTATTACTACAGGGACATAAATGACCCCTTCTGAATCGGGTTGACTGTTATTAATGTATTCTTGAAAAGCATTAGATAATATCTGATAATTGCTTGTTTCTCCAAGTGATATAGATGTATTGAATATACCAGGATATAACCATTCAATACTTCCATCATTACCGATATCTATTGAGGGATTTAAAGGGTAATATAAATCACTCATTTCGCCAATCATGTCCATAGATGTCCCATTAATTTTGGCTGTCTTTGGAATTCTTAAGTATAATATTTCTTCGCTACCGTTTTCTGGAAATTCAAAAGTAATTTCGGAATATTCTTCTATAGATCCATTTAAATCCCCATGCCAAAATCCATCTATTTTTCCCAAAACTTCAGCTTTTAAAAATATAGTGTCATTTCTAGAACTGTTTCCATTGGAAGTTATAGATAATTGTATGTCATTAACATCATTTATTTGGGCATCGATAGGTGGTGTTATGTTCAGAAAGACATGACCGATTTCTCCTCTGGTTAAAAAGATTGAATTTTGGGAAGGTATCACTGTGTATCCAGGTGGATGATTAGATGTTATGTCAATAGTATCATTTAATTTTCCGTCATTCTTAATAAATATTGAAATTGATGATGTATTGCCGGGTGTAACTGTAATATTATTTTCATTATAAATTATCTGAGGATTGAAAGGTTCTCTTATAAAGATGGAATTGGTAGAAAATTCATCATCTGTACCAGAAATCTTTGCTTTACTAATAAATTTCATAACACCATCAGTCTCATTTAGTAAATCAGTGTCATTATTATAAAATAATCCATCTTGACCTGGATGTTGTACAATCACCGAATAATGACCAGATTCATAATTCAATGAAGAAGGAATGTCATAACTAAAATTATAATACATGCTACTATTTGTTCCGTTTATTGAAACGTATGTAGAATTAATAAAATATGGTGAATCTGAAGATTCTCGGTCCCTCACTAACCAGATTTTTACCTGTTCTGGTGAATTTCCATGTGATTGTCCTTTTAATGGAAGGTTATCTCCGTAAGCTATCTCAGAGGGGCAATTTAAATATAATTCTGCATCATCAATATTGTGGATGTTTTCTGAAATGATAGGCATTGTGGAATTCATAGGAGACAATGAAAACTGGTCCGTGGATGATTGAAAACTATGCTCAATGCTTTCCTCACCGTAATTATAAGT
>JAEOSP010000293.1 GCA_016840305.1 Candidatus Hodarchaeota archaeon | reverse complement strand
TATAATGATCCTTTGAGCTATATTGATCCCTCTATTGTTACGAGTGCGATGGAAGCATTGATCCCGTTTGCTAATTGGAATACCAGTTATTATGTCGATTATCTTTCAAACCACCCTACTCTACAACAAGTTGTAAATGATGCATATTATTCAACTGATCATGACCTTTATCCTTATGCTATTAACCCTTACAATACTGTTCTCGATTACCTTAATAATAATCGGTCAGAGTTCGGAATGAATAATGATACAATTCCAGTATTTATTTTTGCATGGGATGATTACCTTTACTTCAGAAGTGAAAGTGTATTAGGATTTGCTCAAGCAGATGAGAATGGTAATCCCTTGATGGTCCTTTGTGGGTATAATCCTGCTCTTTATCCAAGTTTTGGCTATACAAAGCTCATTATTCATGAAGTAGGCCATATCCTAGGTCTCCGTCATCCACATGATGGATGGTCATGGGATCGATATATTGATACAGGATCTCCCTCCTTCCAAGATTGGTTAAGGGATTTAATCTCTACGCCCATGACATATGCTCATCAAGATATTACTTTTAGTACTTTTGATTACGATAGTTTAGATCGTGGACATACTTTCGAACGTTTAAATGATTCTTGGTACTTCCTCTTCAATGCAAATAATTCTCTTGTAACAAAAGGTTATACTGGTCTTAATACCTTATTAGATTCCTATTTAGCTGGAGCTCTTATTAATCATACCTTTTCTCTAGTATCATTCGACTTCCAAGACTTTGAATCAGCGTTTTCATTTGCAAATTTGAGCTATGTTTCTGCTATGGATTATTATCTTTATGTAACAGCATTACCTAATTTTATTCCATCATTATTAGGACCATTTAATAATTCAATTATATCCGACTCCACTCCCTCATTGAACTGGGTTACTATAAGTAATGCAATGGAATATCGCCTAATTTTAGCAGATAATCCCCAGTTTACTTCTCCACTAATCAACACCACCCTAGTGTCAACAAGTTTCGAATCTATATTCCTTTCTGATGGATCGTATTATTGGCAAGTCCAAGCAAAAGATGCTGATGGTAATTGGGGTGTCTGGAGTAGTCTCAAGATGTTTACAGTAGATACACAACCACCCGTTGTCACTTTGGATTCTCCCTTAAATAACAGTATTCATGTTTCTGGGACTCCCGTGAGCGTTACTATAACTGATATTCACTTAACTGAAATCATTTATCATTGGGATACAGATTCCAATCAAACGTGGACATTTCCATATTCGAGTGCGTTACCTACTGGTAATGGTGTACATACTCTTTATATCTATGCAAATGATTCCGCAGGTAATTTTCAATATACAAAATTTGTTTTAATAACAGATGATACAATTCCTATTATTGTCTTGGAATCCCCCGCTAATAATACAGTGCAGGTTTCTGGAACTTTGATTGATTTGAGTATAACAAGCCCATTTTTAGACATTGTGTTGTACAATTGGGATTCTGGCGCAAACCAAACTTGGAATATACCTTATCAAACTTTGATCCCTAGTGGAGATGTTTTACATGTCCTTAATATTTATGCGAATAATTCAGCTGGTTCATCAGTTTACCGGAAATTCGTGTTTACTACGGATGATACACCTCCTACAATCACATTGGTAACCCCATTAAATGGGAGTGTTCATACTTCTGGTACTCTCATTGATATTGATATTATGGATCCTTTCTTTGATGAAGCAATCTATCATTGGGATAGTGATACAAATCAAACATTTTCCTTTCCATTCAATACTGTAGTTCCAGCTGGAGACGGTTCACATGTACTTCATGTATATGCGAATGACTCCGTTGGGAATATTAATTATCTGAGATTTGTTTTCTTAGCAGATAATAGTGTCCCTGTTATTTCTCTTGAATCTCCCCTTAATGGTAGTATATATAGCTCTGGTACCTTAATAGATGTTGGTGTTACAGGTAATTATCTAGATGCTGTTTATTATCACTGGGATACGGGTACAGATATATTATGGGTGTCCCCCTATCAAACGATTACTCCAACCGGAGATGGAGTGCATTTACTCTATATTAATGCCTCTAATACGCTTGGCAGTTCCTCTTCGACTTCTTATACTTTTATAACTGATGATACTTCTCCCACAATCGTGCTTGTGGCTCCTGTAAATATGAGTACCCAACAATCAGGAACATCTATTGATCTTACCATTACAGATGCAAATGAGATTGACCAAGTCCTATATAAGTGGGATAGTGGACAGAACTCTCTTTTGTTTAGTCCGTATTCAGTTACCCTACCAACTGGTGATGGTCAGCATATTCTAAGTATTTACGCTGAGGATGATGTGGGTAATTCAATATCACTAAGTTTCGTATTTATCACTGATGATGCACCTCCTACAATTGATAATCCAAGTGATATTATTTATGTTGAAGGAGAAACTGGAAATACTATAATGTGGACAGCTACTGGTGAACAACCTGATTCATACGTTCTATATAGAAATGATGTTTTAATTGATGAAAACACATGGTCTGGTTCCAGTTTTACAGTTAATGTGGATGGTTTAGATACGGGTGCATACACATATAGATTGGTCGTTTATGATACTGCTGGCAATTCTATGAATGATGAGGTTCAAGTAACAGTTACTGCACCCAAATCTGGTTCATTCTCAGCAATACTGATGCCTATAGCATTAATTGGTCTATCATTAATAAAGAAAAAGAAGAAGAAACATTGAAATGT
>JAEOSP010000292.1 GCA_016840305.1 Candidatus Hodarchaeota archaeon | reverse complement strand
TAAAATGGAATTCTATTATGAAGGAGTTAGAAAACATTCCTATGATTTCGGTGTTGCTTCAATAAAATATCAAATTGGAACCTATATGCAGTTAACATCATCCACGATATATACTGATGATGTTTTTCTTAATTCAACCACAACCGGTAATCTCACGTCAACTGAAATTTCGTTACCAAATGGGAAATCCTGGGATTCTTTTATTATAAATAAATCCGAGAATGGTTCTGGGAATCTTATAAAGATTACAATTCTTGACGGTGCTACTTACACCCCAATTGCAGGCTTTGAAAATCTTACTGCAACCAATATCGACATTTCAGGTATTGACAGATTGATGTATCCATCAATAAGGCTCTTGGCACATTTTTTAGGGAACGGAACCACCTCCCCCATTCTTCAAAACTGGAAAGTAAATTGGTACGACGATGTCCCTCCTTCAACTCCAATTGGATTTACATTAAATAATCCATGGACTGGCTATTCACTTATAATAAGTTGGGATCCAAACCCTGATAATGATTTGGTAAATTATATTCTATATTACAGTACAGACAACATAACATTTTCAAGGTTAGTTAATTTATCTGCAGATACAATTTTCTTTATCCATTATGGTAGAGTGCTTGGAACCACTTACTACTATAAAATCGCAGCAGCTGACGAAGTACCTAATGAGTCTCCCCCTTCATATGTAGTAAATGGTACCCCCGATCTCGACTATGATGGTGACGATATAGGTAATATCGTGGACCCTGACGATGATAACGATGGCATTCCTGATGTAAGTGACCCCTTCCCACTCAACCCCCTAAACGATATAGAGGCTACAATAGATAACATTGAATCAATAGTGGAGAACTTGAATGTAACAGAACTTCTGGATACTATTGCCCTCCTAAATCAAACACTTCCTCCCCAAATTGATGAATTAAGAAATCTAACTGAAGATCTCATGGATTTAAATATTACCGATATTATGCTATATCTAAAGGGAATGAATTCAACTCTATTTAACGAGATACAAGATCTGCTCGCGAATATTACAGATGATATATCCGAATTGAACTCCTCTTTATCGTCTCAGTTAACAGATCTATTAAACAATATGAGCATAGATTATGATTCACTTAAAAATTGGCTCGAATTGATCCTTATTGAATTAACTGCTAACTTAACTGCCACAAATGAATCCCTTCACTCACAACTTGACGGATTAGATGCACAAATTACGAGCTTTTTCAACGATCTTGATAGCGATTTAAATAATGTTTTAGCCGATCTGCAGACACATGATATGCAAACAGGACAAAACCACTCCACTATTATAACTAAACTAAACGATTTGTTAACCCAAGAACCAGTGGAAATCGATTTAAATGAGCTAAAAACGATGCTCACTTTGCTTAACCAAAATATTTCCCTGAACAACCAGTCTATAGCAGATGATATTAATGATGTTTCTGATGATATCTATTCCTTTGAAGCTGATACGAACCAAAGAATAGCGGACATTAACAACACTTTAGATGAGTTAGCAAAATTAGTTAATATTATAAATGAACTGAATACCCTGAATCAATCACTTCAGGATACAAACCAACAACTACAGGAATCTTTAGATGAAATGAATTCTGGTCTACAGGATTCCATTGATGAGATTCCAAAGGAATCCACCCCAGAAAAAGAGGAAGAAATCGGAATTACAGAAGTATTATTAATCCTTATCACCATCCTTTTAATAATTAATTTAATTTTTACTTTGATAGGTGGTAAAAGAAAAAATCCAGGTGAATCTCCTCCAACGTCTGAAATATTAAATGATGAAACAAAAAAGTCTTCCACAATTACTGAAACTCATGCCCGGATCCCCGCTCAGGAAGAAACAGAGCAGGAAAGAGAATCACAGGAAGAAAAAGAGGAAAAAAACATCAAAGTACCTCCGATACCTCCTAAATAGAAAGTTCATCTAAATAAAAATCGGGATAATGATGATAATGGAAACTGAAACTGCTGGTTGTTTATTTCTTATTCTCTTTACCTCTCAATTCAGAAGCAACATATTGACTCATTCCTTTTGGATTAATAATGGTTAAAAATAATTTAAGGTCTTCTTTGGTGAACTCCTTTAACAGAACAAGAAAACCAACATACATTCCTATTCCAAGGATACTTGCACCACCAACTTCGTACCACCTGACAATGGTGATAATACTGCTTAAGTAGAAGAGAATACCAGCCATTATGAGAGCACCACCCAGATGTATTAAAATTCTTGGATTCCATTTTGTGCCGGTTAATTTTCGAGCATAGTACTTGTATAGTATAAGACCTAAAGCAGCAGAAATGACAGTTGCCAAGGCTGCTCCTTCAGCACC
>JAEOSP010000291.1 GCA_016840305.1 Candidatus Hodarchaeota archaeon | reverse complement strand
GGCCTACCGACAGCAGTATGGCTTTAACTCCATATTTCTTTTGCCGGTCAATCTGTATGGTCCAGGCGACAACTTTGATCCCAGATCTTCTCATGTCATTCCGGCACTTATTCAAAAATGTGTTGATGCCATTGCGCATAATGATAAGGAAATTGTGGTGTGGGGCACAGGGAAGGCAACTCGTGAATTTTTTTATGTCGAAGATGCTGCCGAGGCGATTATCCTAGCAACCGAAAGATACAACAAAAGTGATCCCGTCAATATTGGAGCTGGTTTTGAAATTTCCATAAAAGAACTTGTTGAGTTGATTGTGAAACTCACCGGTTTCGAAGGTAGGATTATCTGGGATACATCCAAACCCGATGGCCAACCAAGGAGGATTCTTGATACATCAATGGCGGAGAAGGAGTTTGGGTTTAAGACAAAAAGAGATTTAAGGGAAGGATTAAGGAAAACAATTGAATGGTATAAGAATTCTTTGTAGCATCCAGCTAAGGTTCTCTGACCTCCATCAAAGAAGGAGGTATTTTTTCCCTTTACCCAAAGCAGGAATAGAACAATAAGAATTCTGTCATTCATGTAAATTCTTCTTGATACTATACGATTTAAAAGAGAGGTAAAATTTTTTAGGGTGGTGATTTGAGATCAAAAAGCCGTTAGAAGACCTAAAATATGAATGCATCCCCGAAACTGTAATGAGTTTATAACACGATTATGCATTGCTTACCTCATCAACAGTGGCTGTCACATTTTCATACACAGTACACGCTAGAAAATATAAAGTAGAGTAATTATCATTTCACCGGCCAAATCGCTCATAGCAATACAAGATTACATGGGCATAAGGATTGTTAGTCCTAAAGAATTCCTTGATAATTATATATGAGGGGGGTTATACTGTATGCACAAAAATAATACATATGAGTCCAGGATTAGACTGTAAGATAACTCTATGGAATTAAAACATAATTTAGCGTTTAGTGCCTTTCATTAGATCGAAATTTAGACAGACTCTCTGCCCTGCTCGTCAATGAGATGACAACAAACCGGATAGAATAAGTTTGTAAACCATTTAAAGGGAATCCTTAAGTGGTTTTTTTTATTGGGGTTTTGGTGTTTGTTCCCCTTGCGACACAATTACAAGGCCAGACATGGCATTAGAATTGCTCAAGGAACCCTTGGAATGAGCGATGATAAACGCGTGATTGTCATTGTAGGACGATTGGTACCCCTTAAAAATCACTTCAAAACCTTCTTTATTATGTTTAATACCCCGTACTCTTGCGGCGGGGAGGTTCATTTAAGTCGAAAGAAAATTGAATTTTTTTTCATAGCAAATTGAAAGAAATGGCTCCAAGTAAAATCACTTATGGTATGAATTTTGACTTTATAGAGTGAAGGAACTCATTTGCTGCCTAATAGAGCATAACTGAGGAAAGGGTTGACATATCATTAATAGGAATTATTACTGATAACTGAACACCCATGATAAGGATAATCGTACTCAAAGATGTAATTCAAGGGGCGGAGCTTTAGGTACATGAAAATCGGATTAAGAAAGGAATGTTATGGCCAATTCTAGAGATGATAATTAAATTATTAACACATGGCAATACCAACCCAATCTATATGACGCAATTCATTAGAATGGTAGAATTTAAGATAAATTGAAAAAGATGGCAAATATATGAAGCCTTTTGGAACACAAAAGACTCAATTGAATAATGAGAAACTAAGACCATACGAACCCCTCTTAATGACATTTCTCCGTGGGTGGGATGCCGTATTGGGTGTGGCCTTTCTTTTGGCGCTAAGTTCTTTTTTTCATAAGTCTATCCCTTATGTTCGCGAGGCATCTTTCATTATTTTTTTTCTCACTATGATATGCTTTCATATCATTGGACTTTATCATTCATGGCGTTTTTCATCTTTTCGTTATGAGATATCTCAAATTTTCTTCGCCTTTTTTGTTCTATATCCCATTCTTATTTTATTGGGTTATCTCTTTAAAGTTTCAAGCTTATTTCCTCGTAACATTGTTATAAGTTGGATGTTGATATGGCCCTTATGTATGGCAGCAGGACGAATTGGTATTCGCACTATTTTAAGATATTGTCGTAAAAAAGGACATAATTTACGAAGGGCTGTCATCGCAGGAGGTGGAAATATGGGAGAACAATTAGCTCATGTAATTAATGACAATCCATGGTCAGGAACCCAGCTTGTAGGTTTTTTTGATGATGAAGCCAAAGAACAGGTTGCAGGTTATCCTATTCTGGGTGACCTAAAGGCGCTACCTGAATACGCTAAAAAACAAAAAATAGACATAATGTACCTGGCTCTAGCTCCACAATTAGAACACAAAATTCACTTTTTACTTAGTGAACTTGCTGATTCTACCATTTCGGTCTATTTTATCCCTGACATATTTTTGCTTGAGCTGATCGTGGGAGGAAATATCACTTATTTTGACAACCTTCCTGTAATAACTTTGCGAGATACTCCCATTAGAGGTATTAATGCCATATTCAAAAGGGTTGAAGATTTGGCACTAGCGAGCCTCATTCTCTTGTTGGCAACCCCTGCCTTTCTGGCTATTGCCGTGGGAATTAAACTCACTTGTCACGGCTCCATTCTATTCAAACAATGGCGTTATGGACTCGATGCCAAGCCAATAAAGATCTACAAATTTCGGACAATGGATGTAGAGGAAGACGGATATAATTTTACACAGGCAACGAAGGACGATCCCCGGGTAACACGTTTTGGGGCTTTGCTTCGCAGAACAAGCCTGGATGAATTACCGCAGCTTATTAACGTGATTCAAGGCAGGATGTCTTTGGTGGGGCCTAGACCTCATCCTGTGGCAATGAATGAAGCGTATCGTAAATTAGTACCCGGCTATATGCTTCGGCATAAGGTGAAGCCAGGCATGACTGGTTTGGCTCAAGTAAATGGTTTCCGAGGGGAAACAGAAACACTTGATAAGATC